>DASRFY010000179.1:0-20428 GCA_035651315.1 Burkholderiales bacterium | reverse complement strand
AACCTACGAGCGCATCGCAGAAATCGAAAATCGTATCCAGTCGTTGCCGTATCGCCAGGTACCGGACAGTCTCGATTTCCAGCTCGTCCGCGCGCGCCTGGCCGCACGCCAGGGCACACCGCGCGAGGCGGTACAGAATTTCTCGCGGATGGTGAGCGAGCACAAATACGTCTCCGAGGCGAGCGCACGTTACGGGCTGGTGTTTGCCTTGCTTCGCGCCAACGACTTGAAGCGCGCCGGAGAGGAGTTGCCCGCGCTGCAGGCGCTTGCACGCGACGATCCGATGGTGGCATCGCTTGCTGCCGAGGTGAACGTAAAGCGTGGCGCGATCGACCAAGGTCTGGCGATCTACAAAACGGCACTCGGCAGCTATCCGAGCCGCAATTCTCTTGCCTATGGATACGCGCGCGCGCTGATCGGCCTCGGTCGGTACCGGCAGGCGGCTGACTTCGTGACCGACCGCATCGAGGATGGCCAGGAGGATGCGCGCCTTTACGAGCTTCAAGCGCAGGCCTACGCCGCACTGGGCAAGAAGCTCGCCCATCACCGCGCGCAAGCAGAGGCCTATTTGCTGCGCGGAAATCTGCGCGGAGCAATCGAGCAGTTGCAGATCGCCAAGGCAGCCGGGGATGGAGATTTTTACCAACAGTCTGCTGTCGAGGCCCGGCTCAAGGAACTGATGCAGCTCGATACCGAGCAGCATCGCAAGAACTGAGCGTCGGGCAGCCGGCCCCGGAATTTTCCAACTCGCCGTACTTTCCCCCCTTAGCGCCTTGTTTTTCCCATTATCATAACGGGGTCACCCGCGCGCCCGCGGGACCTACTCGCGCCCCATGAACAAAATCGGCAAATACGAAATCGTTCGCGAGCTAGGCAAGGGCGCGACCAGTGCGGTTTACCTCGCGCGCGATCCTTTTATCGGGCGAGAGGTGGCGATCAAGCTGGTGCGCCCGGAGGTTCTGCAGGACAAAGAGCACGGCAGGCGCTTTTTCAAGCTCTTTCTCACCGAAGCTTCGCTGGCGGGTAGGCTCTCCCATCCCCATATCGCGGCGATTTACGATGCGGTCGCCAACGAAGAGGGCACCTATCTCGTCATGGAGTATGTGCCCGGCACGACCTTGGAGCCCTATATCAAGCCGGAGGCGCTGCTCGACATCAAACGCGTCATCGAAATCGGGTTCAAATGCTGCAAGGCGTTGGAGTACGCGCACCAGCACGGCATCATCCATCGCGATATCAAGCCCGCCAATATCCTTCTCATCAGCGACTCCGACATCAAGATCACCGACTTCGGCGCGGCGCTCACCCTGTCCGCGGAGACGACGCAGATCTCCGGGATCGGCTCACCCGCGTACATGTCCCCGGAGCAGCTCAAGGAGGAGCCGCTCGGCCATCAGTCCGACATGTTTTCACTCGGAGTGGTGCTCTATCAGTTGCTTACCGGTCACCTGCCTTTCAAAGGCAGCACCAGCTACAGCATGGTGCACCAGATCATCAACGTCGACCCGTCGCCGCCGAGCGCGCACCGGGTGGAGATCCCCGCTTCGGTGGACGACATCATCAAACGCGCCCTCGCCAAGGACCCGGCGGCACGCTATGCGACGTGGGACGAGTTCGCGCATGCACTTGCGGCCGCCTTCGACAATCTTCAGCGACCCGACGATCCGGTGCCGGAGGCCGAGAAATTCAGTACCTTGCGGCGGTTGGAGTTCTTCAAGGGGTTCTCCGATGTCGACCTGTGGCAGGTGATGCGCATTGCGCAGTGGGTGAAGTATGCGCCCGGCAGTTTCGTGATCCGCGAAGCGGAGGTCGGCAGTTCGTTCTACGTTCTGGCCGCGGGAGAGGTGCGCGTGACCAAGCAGGAGAAGCTGCTCAATATCCTGCGTGCCGGCGAATGCTTCGGGGAAATGGCGTATCTGGGCAGCAGGCGGTTCCAGCGCACCGCCAGCGTAATCGCGGTAAGCGAAATCACCGTGGTCGAGATCCGGGCCGAGGCGCTGGCGAACGCCACCGAGAGCTGCAAGCATGCATTCAATGCCGCCTTCCTGGACCTGCTCGTGACCCGTCTCGAGGCCGCCAACATCCGCCTGTCGCAACTGCTGCTCGATCGAAGGATCAGTCTGTTCTGAGGCCGAGCGCGGCCGCCTTTTGGAGTAAAATCTTGCGGGAATTGCTTTGTCCATATGAACAGATTTCACCATATCGACCCTCTCGGCCTCGATGAATTGCGCAGGACGCAGTCCTGCGAGCTGATCGACGTACGTACCGACGAGGAAGTGAAGCGGGGCATGATCGCCGGCGCGCGCCATATCCCGTTGCACGCGCTCGCCTCGCGCCTGGAAGAGATCACTTCCGACTGTCCGGTCGTCTTCTACTGCCAGTCCGGTGCCCGCTCAATGCAGGCAAGCGCATTTCTCGCCGGCAAGGGCTACTTCCCGGTATACAACCTGACCGGCGGCGTCATGGCCTGGGCACGCAGCGGATTGCCCCTCGTGTCGCCGTGACGCAACGTCGAATGTCGCAGGATTCCGCCTTCGTGCAAGAGACGCAATGTCCGCATGACCGAGAGCTCGACTCGCGCGGGCTGAACTGTCCGCTACCGATCCTGCGCACGAAGAAGTCACTGAACGAGATGAGGCCGGGACAGGTGCTGCGAGTACTGGCCACCGACCCGGGCTCGATGCGCGATTTTCAGGCTTTCACGCGGCAGACCGGCCACGCACTTCTCGCATCGACCGAGCGCGACGGCGAATTCCTGTTCTTGCTGCGCAAGAAGTGAACAGATGTCCGGCCCGGCTCGTGACGCGGACAGACTGATCCTGGGCTTCGATCGGGCTCTGCGCACGGTCTGCGGGGTGCCGATCTCGTCGGCGCCCCTGCCGGCGGCCGACGTGTCCAACGCGCCGATGACTGATGCGGAACGACGGCACGCAGCCGCGTTGATGCGCGTTAATCACGCGGGCGAGGTTTGCGCCCAGGCGCTTTATCAGGGGCAGGCGTTGACGGCCAGGCGGGACAGCGTACGCGCGGCGCTCGAGCAGGCGGCGCGCGAAGAAAGCGATCACCTCGCATGGACCGCGGAGCACATTGACGAGCTTGGCGGGCGGGTGAGCGTTCTCAACCCGTTCTTCTACCTCGGTGCGTTTGCAGTCGGAGCCGTATCCGGTGTTTTGGGCGACCGCTGGAATCTCGGCTTCCTCGCGGAAACCGAGCGCCAGGTCGAAGGCCATCTCGAAGGTCATCTGGATCGATTGCCGGCGGCGGACGCAAGAGGCCGCGCCATTCTGGCGCGGATGAAGGCCGACGAGGCGCGGCATGCCGCCACGGCACGCGGTCTCGGCGCAGCGGAGCTATCGGGACCGGTGAAGACTGCGATGCGGATCGCCTCCAAGGTGATGACGCATTCCACTTACTTCCTGTGAGCGGCGTCTAGACCTCGGTGATTTCGAAGTCGTGACTGAGCTCGGCGGTCTTGCCGAGCATGATCGACGCCGAGCAGTATTTTTCCGCCGAAAGACGAATCGCGCGTTCTACGTGCTCGCGCTTCACGCCCCGTCCCTGCACTACGAAGTGGAAGTGAATCCGGGTAAACACCTTCGGGTCGTTCGGCGCGCGTTCCGCGTCGATTTCCACGTGGCAACCGGTCACGTCCTGTCGCGACTTTCGCAGGATGGCCACCACGTCGTAGGCGGTGCAGCCTCCGGTGCCGACCAGTACCACTTCCATCGGCCGGGGACCGAGATTGCGTCCACCTCCCTCGGGAGCGCCGTCCATGATGAAAGCGTGCCCGCTTTCGGTTTCGCCGACAAAGGAGACGTTTTCTATCCATTTCACCCTTGCTTTCATTTTGCTTTCCCGTTCTTCGCAACGTCATCGGCGGCGGCCGGAAGGCGCAGATAGTACCAGCCGAGCCCGATGACCTCGTGAAAGAAGGTCCGTCCCATTCTCAATCCCTCGGAATCGGGCAAGAAGCTCAGCACGCTGAGCGGCCCGAGACGTGCGAATCCCGTCGGCGACGCAACGACCTCGAAGCCGGCTCGTTCAAACGCAAGCCGGGCCCGGCGCATGTGCGCCGCGTGCGTGACCAGGATGATGCGGCGGATGCCGGCCGCCGAGAGTTCGTTCCAGGCATTGGATGCGTTTTCCAAGGTGGACCCGGAACGATCCTCCGTCCAGCGTACCGGCACCGTGAAGTCTTCTTCGAGAACAGTGCGCATCTGTTCCGCCTCGGAGCGGACACTGCCGAACGGCCGGCCGCCGCACACCAATAGCGGCAGTCCGGTCAAGCGGTGCAAGCGCGCCGCCCAGCGCAACCGTTCCAAGGTGATGGCCCCAACGGTATCGCCGCCATACTCCGGGGCGTTGAAACGGGTTCCTCCGCCGAGCACGACGATTGCGCCGGCACGGCGCAACGCGGAAAGCGGCGGCGAGGACGAGACTTCGACCAGGCTGAGCAGGTTGGCGGAGAAAAACGGAGTCGAGACTCCGTAGAGGCCAGCGAGGGACGCAAGCGCCACGCAAAGACCGGGCATCCTGCGACGCGTCGCTAGCCAGACCCCCGCCGCGGCCAACAGCAGGAGGTTCAGAGGGGGGAGCAGAAACGAAGCCAGGATTTTCGAACCGATAAACGACATTGAATCAGCTGGTTAAATCAGCCAAGCCTTGCCGATGCCGAATCGGCTACGGGATCGCTCGGGTACAGCGCAAGACGATATCTGTAATGCGGCACTGGCCGTCGCAAGCAACCTCCGCATGCGGCTTGTCCAGTGCACTGCAGTGAAACCGGATCCAATTCTCCTCGATCTGGTGAACTCATATTCAGCCGCCACGTTAAAGGCTTTGAGTTTTTTGGGTGGGCGAATGGTTTGGCACGCCTAAGCATCGGGCCGCGATGCTGTGCCATCCATATTGATAGGGGCGGTGGGCGATTGTGTGCGGCTCGGCCGGTTGGGTGTTTTTGTTCAAGTTTACAGTTACTTAATGCATCCGCACTGTAAAGTCCGTTTATGACTCGGTTAAAATGCGACTTTTTTTGGCCGCACAGGTTGAAAGAACATGGCTGACAACGTAGACCGCGGGAAACGGCGCATGCTGGTGATCGCATCCAGTGTAGCCGGCACGATCGCCGGGATCGGCGTCGCGGTCCCTTTCGTGATGAGCATGGCGCCGAGTGCCCGGGCGCGGGCCGCCGGCGCGCCGATCGAAGTGGACCTTTCCAAGATCGAGCCGGGCATGCTGCTGACCGTCGAATGGCGCGGCAAACCCGTTTGGGTTCTGCATCGGACCAAGGAGATGCTCGCTGAAATCCCGAAATCCGACAGCAAGGTATCGGATCCGCACTCGGAGATCGCGCAGCAGCCGCCTTATGCACGCAACGAGGTGCGCTCCATCAAACCCGAGTATCTCGTTCTGGTCGGCATTTGCACCCATCTCGGGTGCGTACCCACCCAGAAGCTGCAGCCGGGCACAGAGAGCGGGCTCGGGAGCGACTGGACGGGCGGGTTCTATTGTCCCTGTCACGGCTCCAAGTTCGATCTTGCAGGACGCGTTTACAAAGGCGTTCCGGCGCCGATCAATCTCGAAGTGCCGCCGTACATGTACCTTTCCGACACCCGCATCATGATCGGGCAGGACAGCAAGGGAGCGTGAAGCCATGACCCGGACGCAGCGTTTCATCAACTGGATCGACGAGCGCTTCCCCCTGACCGCGACCTGGAGGCAGCATCTCTCCGAGTACTACGCGCCGAAAAACTTCAATTTCTGGTATTTCTTCGGCTCGCTTGCGTTGCTGGTGCTGGTGATGCAGATCGTCACCGGCATCTTCCTGACCATGCATTACAAGCCGGACGCCGGTCAGGCGTTCGGCTCGGTCGAATACATCATGCGCGACGTGCCCTGGGGCTGGGCCATCCGCTACATGCACTCGACCGGCGCATCGATGTTCTTCATCGTCGTCTACCTGCACATGTTCCGTGCACTGCTCTACGGCTCGTACCACAAGCCGCGCGAGCTGCTCTGGATTTTCGGGATGCTGGTCTACCTATGCCTGATGGCGGAGGCGTTTTTCGGCTACCTGCTGCCCTGGGGCCAGATGTCGTTCTGGGGCGCACAGGTCATCGTCAATCTCTTTTCCGCCATCCCCTTCGTGGGACCGGATCTCGCGGTGTGGATCCGCGGCGACTACGTCGTCTCCGACGCGACGCTGAACCGCTTCTTCGCGTTCCACGTGATCGCCGTTCCGCTGGTGTTGCTCGCGCTGGTGGCCGCCCATCTCGTCGCCCTGCACGAAGTGGGCTCCAACAACCCGGACGGCATCGAGATCAAGAGGAAGAAGGATCCCAAGACGGGAATTCCTCTGGACGGCATCCCGTTCCATCCCTATTACACGGTGAAAGATATCGTCGGCGTCGTCGTCTTCCTGATCGTGTTCTCGTTTATCGTGTTTTTCACGCCGGAGGTGGGCGGCTACTTCCTCGAACACAACAATTTTTTCCCCGCCGATCCGCTGAAAACGCCCTCGCACATCGCCCCGGTCTGGTATTTCACGCCGTTCTACTCGGTACTGCGGGCGGTGCCGCCGATGTTCAGCTCCAAATTTCCCGGCGTGCTGGCGATGGGCGCGGCGGTCGTGGTCCTGTTCTTCCTGCCGTGGATCGATCGCGGCGCAGTGAAGTCGATCCGCTACCGCGGCCCGCTGTACAAGGCCGCCCTCGCGATATTCGTCGTCTCCTTCTTCATCCTCGGCTATCTGGGCACCGAACCGACCAATGTCTGGGGTCAATTCGGGGCCTGGCTTGGCGGCGCCGACCGCGCCACCGTCGTGGCGCGCGTGTGCACCGTGCTGTATTTCCTGTTCTTCGCTTTGATGCCGTGGTACACCAAAATCGACAAGACAAAGCCGGAGCCGGAGAGGGTGACATGGTGAAGAGACTGCTGGCCGCACTGTTGCTTGCCCCGCTCGCCACGATTGCGTCGGCCCAGGAGATGAAGCTCGACCATGCGAACGTAGATATTCACGACGCGATTTCCATCCAGCGCGGAGCGCGGGTGTTCGTCAATTACTGCCTGAGCTGCCATTCGGCAAGTTATATGCGCTATAACCGGCTCACCGAACTCGGGCTCACCGAGGCGCAGATCAAGGACAATCTGATGTTCGCCTCGGAGAAGGTTGGGGATCTGATGACCGTGTCGATGCGCGCGCAGGACGCAAAGAGCTGGTTCGGCGTGGCACCGCCGGATCTCTCCGTGATCGCGCGCGCGCGCGGAGCCGACTGGCTCTATTCCTACCTGCGCGCGTTTTACCGGGACGACTCGCGCCCGACGGGCTGGAACAATCTCGTTTTCCCCAACGTCGGCATGCCGCATGTGCTGTGGGAACTGCAGGGTATGCAGAGGCTGGAGACGACCGAGGTCGAACACGAAGGCCAGAAGATCGAGCGCCGCAATCTGGTCCTCGACAAGCCAGGAGCCATGACGCCGGCGGAGTACGACCAAATGGTCCGCGACCTGGTCGACTATCTGGTCTTCATGGGAGAACCGGTGCAGACATTTCGCGTCCAGATCGGGGTCGTCGTCCTGTTCTTCCTGGCCCTGCTTTTCGTGCTGACCTGGGCGATGAAGCGGGAGTTCTGGAAGGACGTGCACTGAAAACGATTCGTACCGACAAGCCGACATGATGACGCTTTATTCAGGCACCACCTGCCCGTTCAGCCAGCGCTGCCGCATCGTGCTGTACGAAAAGGGGATGGACTTCCAGATCATCGACGTGGACCTGCACAACAAGCCGGAGGATCTCGCGGTGATGAATCCCTACAACCGCACGCCGGTGCTGGTCGAGCGCGACCTGATCCTGTACGAGTCCAATATCATCAACGAGTACATCGACGACCGCTTTCCGCACCCGCAACTGATGCCGGCGGACCCGGTGATGCGGGCACGCGCCAGATTGTTCCTGTTCCGATTCGAACAGGAGCTATTTGCGCACATCGATGCGATCGACCGCGGGACCCAGAAGCAGGCGGACAAGGCGCGGGTCGTGATTCGCGACAACCTGACCCAGATCGCTCCGGTATTCGTCAAGCAGAAATACATGCTCGGCGAGGAGTATTCCATGCTGGACGTGGCGATCGCGCCGCTGCTATGGCGGCTCGACTTCTACGGCATCCAGCTGCCGAAGCAGGCGGCGCCGCTCATGAAATACGCGGAACGGCTGTTCTCCCGCCCGGCGTACATCGAGGCGCTGACGCCGTCGGAAAAGGTGATGCGCAAATGAAGAAGGAAACGCCGACCACGCCCTACCTGATCAGGGCGATCTACGAGTGGTGCTGCGACAATGGACTGACTCCCTACCTCGCGGTCAAGGTGGACCGACACACCCGCGTACCGACGGAATACGTGAAGAACGGCGAGATCGTCCTTAACGTCAGTCCGGACGCCACGCACAATCTCAAGATCGGAAACGAGCTCATCCAGTTCTCGGCGCGCTTTGCGGGGGTGTCCAGAGAACTGTCGATTCCCGTCCCCGCGGTCGCCGGCATCTTCGCCAAGGAGACGGGGCAGGGCTTGGCGTTCTCGGTTTCCCCGGGCGAGACGTCGGGGCCCGAAGCGACGAAGTCGCTTCCCGGGCTCGCCTCGGAGAAGGATCATCCGACCCCGCCCGGCGGACGGCCGAAGCTGCAGGTCATCAAGTAGCGGTTTGCCGTGCGATGGCGCGCGCCTATAATCCGGCCCGTGCCGGCATAGCTCAGTTGGCAGAGCAGTTGATTTGTAATCATCAGGTCGCGGGTTCGATTCCTGCTGCCGGCACCACCCACCCACTCACGGTTTGTCCAACGATGCATCGAATCGCGGCTTTGCTGCGCGTGCTCGCCGCGGTTGCATTAACCGCTGCTCCCGCGAGCCCGCGGGCGCAGGATACGCCCGCCGCCCTCACGTTCGAGCAGGCGCAGCAGCGCACCGCCTATGCGCGCAGCCTGATGGAGCAGGCCGAACAGAAGCTCAGACGGCTGGAGCGCGCGGACAAGAGCGCTCAGCGCGAACTCGCGGATGCGCAAAAGCGCTACGAACAGGCGAAGGCCGATGCCGACAAGGCCGCGGAGTCCCTGCGCGCTGGTCGGACGGAGTACGAGGCGGCCAGGCGTCGCTGGGAGCAGGAGTCCGAGAATCTCCTGCGCATTCATCGCGAAGACCAGGCCCGGCACCCCTCTCAATAACACGAGTCGAATAAGGGAAATCGATGAAGATCCACGAATACCAGGCAAAGGAAGTCCTGCGCCGATACGGCGTCGAAACCCCGCGCGGGATCCCCTGCTTTTCCGTCGAGGAGGCGGTGGACGCGGCAAGAAAGCTGGGCGGAAAGGTGTGGGTGGTCAAGGCCCAGATCCATGCGGGCGGCCGCGGCAAGGGCGGCGGCGTCAAGCTCGCCCGGTCGACGGACGAAGTCAAGCTGCTCGCGTCGAAAATTCTCGGCATGCAGCTCGTCACCCATCAGACCGCTCGCGAGGGACAGAAAGTGCGGCGGCTCCTGATCGAGGAGGGTGCCGACATCAGCAAGGAGCTCTATCTCGGCATCGTCGTCGACCGTGTGACGCAGAAGGTGTGCGTGATGGCCTCCTCCGAGGGAGGCATGGACATAGAAGAGGTCGCCGCGCGCGCGCCCGAGAAGATCCACAAGGTCTACTGCGATCCGGCCACCGGACTGAAGGATGACGAGGCCGACGACCTCGCCCGCGCCATCGGCATCCCGCCCGCGTCTGCGCCCAAGGCGCGCGAGATCCTGCAGGCGCTGTACCGGGCGTTCTGGGAAACCGATGCCTCGCTTGCCGAGATCAACCCGCTGATCCTCACCGGCGCGGGCGCGGTGCTCGCGCTCGACGCGAAGATGAACTTCGACGACAACGCGCTGTACCGGCATCCCGACATCGTCGCCATGCGCGATCTCGACGAAGAGGATCCGGCCGAGGTCGAGGCTTCGAAGCACGGACTTTCCTACATCTCGCTCGACGGCAACATCGGCTGCCTGGTCAACGGCGCCGGGCTCGCGATGGCGACGATGGACGCGATCAAGCTCTTCGGCGGCGACCCCGCCAACTTTCTCGATGTGGGCGGCGGCGCCACCACCGAGAAGGTGACCGAGGCGTTCAAGATCATGCTGCGCAACGCGAAGCTCAAGGCGATCCTGGTCAACATCTTCGGCGGCATCATGCGCTGCGACGTGATCGCCAGCGGCGTGGTCGAGGCGGCGAAACAGGTGCAGCTCGCGGTGCCCCTGGTGGTGCGCATGAAAGGCACCAACGAGGATCTCGGCAAGAAGATCCTCGCCGGGTCCGGCCTGCCGATCATTTCGGCGGACAACATGGCCGAAGCGGCCCAGCGCGTGGTCGCGGCCGCCAAGGGAAGGAACTGATGGCGATCCTCGTCGACAAGAACACCCGGGTCGTCACTCAGGGCATCACCGGCAAGACCGGTCAATTCCACACCCGCGCCTGCCGCGATTACGCGAACGGAAGACACTGCTTCGTCGCCGGCGTCAATCCGAACAAGGCGGGGCAGGACTTCGAGGGCATTCCGATCTTCGCCACGGTCGCGGACGCGAAGCGCCAGACCGGCGCCAATGCCTCGGTGATCTACGTGCCGCCCGCGGGCGCGGCGGCCGCGATCTGGGAGGCGGTCGAAGCGGACCTGGACCTGGTGATCTGCATCACCGAAGGCATCCCGGTGCGCGACATGATCGAGGTCCGCGACCGCATGCGCAGGGAGAAGCGCCGCACCCGGCTGGTCGGACCGAATTGTCCCGGCGTCATCACGCCCGGCGAGATCAAGATCGGCATCATGCCCGGCCACATCCATCGCCGTGGATCGATCGGGGTGGTGTCGCGCTCCGGCACGCTCACCTACGAGGCGGTCGCGCAGCTCACCGAGCTGGGGCTCGGCCAGTCGTCCGCGGTCGGCATCGGCGGCGATCCGGTGAACGGCCTGAAGCACGCCGACGTGCTCGAACTATTCAACGACGACCCCGCCACGGAGGCGGTTGTGATGATCGGCGAGATCGGCGGCTCCGACGAGGAGGCGGCGGCGCGCTGGGCAAAGGACCACATGAGAAAGCCGGTAGTGGGCTTCATCGCCGGGGTCACCGCCCCGCCCGGAAAACGCATGGGGCACGCCGGTGCGATCATTTCCGGGGGCAGCGGCACCGCGGCCGAGAAACTCGCCGTCATGGAGGAATGCGGAATCAAAGTGACGCGCAATCCTGCGGAGATGGGCAAGCTCCTGAAGTCGGTCCTGTGACGGCGGGTTTTCGTTGCAGGCCGAACTCGGCGCCGCGGGCGTTGTGCCGGCAGCCAATGTCGGCCGCCGGGAACAAGTATAGTATTCGCCTCACCCATAACCCTGCCGAGACGGGTGGAACGCCGGGATCCGCCTGCTGGTGATCGGCGGCGATCGATCGCCGCTCGGTTCGCGCCAGGAGCGACGTGGACGCCCCGTTGAGCCTCGATCTGTCCGACTTGCAATTCTGGATCGCGGTTGCGCAGATCATCCTGATCGACATCCTGCTTTCCGGGGACAACGCGGTGGTGATTGCGCTTGCCTGCCGAAATCTGCCGCAGCGTCAGCGCAGGCTGGGCATCTTGTGGGGCGTCGGCGGAGCGATCGCCTTACGCGTGGCGCTGACATTTTTCGCGGTCAGTCTGCTCAATCTGCCTTATGTCAAGCTGGCGGGCGCTGCGCTGCTGTTCTGGATCGGCGTCAAGCTGATCCTGCCCGAAGGGGACGGCGAGGGCCGCCCGATCCAGGCGGCTTCCGGCCTGTTCGGGGCGGTGCGCACCATTATCCTCGCCGACCTCGTCATGAGCCTGGACAACGTCATCGCGGTCGCCGCCGCGGCGCGCGACAGCATTTTTCTGCTCCTCTTCGGCCTCACGCTCAGCATCCCGCTCATGGTCTGGGCGAGCCAGCTCATCTTGCGCCTGATGGACCGTTTCCCGTTCATCATCGTGATCGGCGGCGCGCTGCTCGGCTGGATCGCCGCGTCCATGACGATCGAGGATCCGCTGCTCGAACCCCTGCTCGAACCGTACCTGTGGTGGCTTGCATGGGCGGCGCCGGCGGCAGGCGCGGCGCTGGTGGTGGCGGTCGGCAAGCTCATCGTGGTGAGGCGTCCCGCCGCCGAGGGCAGGATCGTGTATCTTGCCGGCGCGCAGACGGACCGCCCGAACAGGGAGCAATGAGAAGTGCTGAAGATCCTGCTGCCGGTGGACGGCTCCGATAATTCGCTTCGCGCGGTGCGCCACGTGATCGAGCACGGCGACTGGTATCGCGGACCGCTGGAATTGCATTTGCTCAACGTGCAGCTGCCGATTGCCTCCGGGGCGGTCAAGATGTTCATCGCCCAGAGCCAGCTGAACGACTATTACCGCGAAGAGGGGCTCGCCGCGCTGATAGAAGCCCGGGCGGCGCTGGACGCCGCGAAGCTGCCTTATCAGCACCACGTCGGCGTCGGACAGGTCGGCGCCACCGTCTCCGACTTCGCTCGGAACAACGGCTGCGACCTGATCGTGATGGGGGCGCACGGACGCGGCGCGATCGGCGGTGCGCTGCTCGGCTCCGTCGCGACCAAGGTAGTGCATCTCGCCAGCGTGCCGGTACTGCTCGTCAAATAGCTTCGCCTCGCGTGCCGATGCCTCGACGCAGGCGCGGCTTTGCGGCTTGCCACCTCGCCGCGATCACAGCCAGGTATGGCATGCTGCACGCACCGATATTCAGCGGAACACGGCGATGCGTGCAATGCGGCTCGAGCAGCCCGGCCGGCGCCTGCAGCCCAGGGAGCTGCCGCCGCCGGAACCTTCCGACGGCCAAGTGCTGATCCGGGTGCGGGCCTGCGGCGTGTGCCGGACCGATCTGCATCTGGTCGACGGCGAACTGCCGCAGCCTTGCCTGCCGATCACGCCCGGTCACGAGATCGTCGGCACGGTAGCTACCCTCGGCCGCGGCGTCGACGCGTTTCGGGCGGGAGACCGGGTCGGCGTGCCCTGGCTGGGATACACCTGCGGGCACTGCGAGTATTGCCGGCGCGGCCTAGAGAACCTTTGCGAGCGAGCGCGCTTTACCGGTTACCAGATGGACGGCGGTTATGCGGAATACGCGGTTGCCGATGCGCGGTACTGCTTCCGCCTGCCGTCCGAATTCGACGACCTGCACGCGGCACCGCTGCTGTGTGCGGGACTGATCGGCTACCGTGCGCTCGCCCAGGCGGGCGACGCGCGAAGGCTCGGCATCTACGGCTTCGGCGCCGCGGCGCACATCGTCGCCCAGGTCGCGCGCCACGAAGGGCGCGAAGTGTACGCCTTCACCCGTGCGGGCGACGAGGAGGGGCAGCGTTTCGCGCGCGAGCTCGGCGCGGCCTGGGCCGGCGCCTCCGGCGATTCGCCGCCGCGGCCGCTGGAGGCGGCGATCATCTTCGCGCCGGTGGGAGCACTGGTGCCGATCGCCCTGCGCGCCATCGCCAAAGGAGGACGCGTGGTATGCGCCGGGATCCACATGAGCGACATCCCCTCTTTTCCCTACGACATCCTGTGGGGCGAGCGCAGCGTGCGCTCGGTGGCGAACCTGACGCGCGCCGACGGCGAGGCCTTCCTGGCGCTTGCACCCCGCGCCGGCGTGAGGACGGAAGTGGAGCCGCTGCCGCTCGGCCGCGCGAATGAGGCGCTCGACCGGCTGCGCCGCGGCGACGTCCGCGGCGCGTTCGTGCTGGTGCCGTGATGCGGGAAAAGTGCACCCGCCGCAGCGGACGTAGAGAACCACAAAAGCAGCACTCTTTCAACACGAAGAACACGCAGGTCACGAAGGAAAACCTTAAGGCGATCGCGGAGGTTTTCCTGGTGTCCTTGCCGTCTTGGTGGTGAGATTTTCGGTTTGCTCTGCGAACGTCAATCGCCCTTCGCCGACAGCCGGCTGTTGGCCCAGGTGAGCCGGTCGATGAGGATGCGCAGGAACGCCCTGTTGAACTGTTTCTGCAGCGCGTCGGAGGCCTGCTGCAGCGCCTGCGCCTTGATCTCCAGCACGGTGATTCTGGTGTTCGCCGTGATGGTCGTGATGCGGCGCGCGCGGGTTTCCTCGAAGTACAGCAGCTCGCCGAAGCAGTCCCCGGCACGCAGCGTATCGAGCGGATGCCCGCCCTTGGTCACGCGCGCCTCGCCTTCCGCGAGGACGTAGAAGTTCTCCCCTACCTCGCCCTCGCGGATCACGATCTTCCCCGCCGGGTAGCGCCGCCAGGCGCCTACGCGCAGGATCTCCCACACTTCGATGTCGCGGAAATCGCGAAAGAAACTGAGCGCCTTCACGGCATTGAACTTCTCCGTGTCGCTGACCGAGTCGGTCGGCAGCACGAGATGGCGGTAGGTCTGGGTGAGTTCGCGGGAGAATTCGGTCCAGCTCTGGAAACGCTGTTTGAGATCCTTCGCCATCGCCCTCATCACCAACGCGTCCAGCTCCGCCGGCAGGTCGGCGCGGTGCACCGACGGCGGAACCGGGTCGATGTGCACGATCTGGTACAGCAGGCTCGCCTTGTTCGAAGCCACGAGCGGCAGCTTGCCGGTGAGCATCTGATACAGCACCACTCCCAGCGAATAGATGTCGGTCTGCTGGGTAAGCTCTTTTTCCAGCACCTGCTCCGGCGACATATAGGCGGGCGAGCCGATCCCCTGCAACAGGGTGTGTTCCGCGGAATCGAGCTTCGCCGCCCCGAAATCGCTGATCTTGATGTCGTTGTTCGCACCGAGAAGGATGTTGGCGGGCTTGATGTCGCGGTGGATGACTCCATGCCGCTGGGCGAAATCGAGCGCCAGGCTGCACTTGAACGCGATCTCGACCACGCGGTCGATCGGCAGCAGGCGGGAGATGTCGCAGTAATGCTCCAGCGTCAGCCCTTCGACGTACTCCGTGACGATGTAGCTGTATTGCTCGGTGATGTCCGCATCGTAGATCTGCATGATGTGCGGATGCATCAGCCGTCCCACCAGCGCGGCTTCGTTGAGGAACACCCGGTCGAAGCGACGGCGCGTGTCGGTGTCGACATCGGATTCCGCCTGCACGACCTTGATCGCGACGTCGCGGTTGGCGAACGGGTCGCGGCCGAGATAGACGCGCGAGGTGGCGCCGCGGCCGAGCTCCCGGACGATCGGGTACTTGCCGATCTTGGCAGGCAACGCGTCGGTCATGCCGCCGCCGCAGTGTTCATTTGAGCGCCGGAACCTTCATTCCGCGCTGCACCGCCGGACGGGCGCCGATCGCATCGAACCAGCGCTCGACGTGCGGGAACTCGGTGAGATCGACCTTGTGCCACTCGTGCCGCGCCACCCAGGGGTAGGTCGCGATGTCGGCCACGGAGTACTCGGATGCGAGCCACTCGTGGTGGGCGAGATGACGATCCATCACGCCGTAGAGCCGCCGCGTCTCCTTGCCGTAGCGCTCGATGGCGTAGGGCACCGGCTGCGGCGCGGCGCGCAGGAAGTGATGGACCTGGCCGAACATCGGACCGACGCCGCCCATCTGGAACATCAGCCACTGGATCGCTTCGAAGCGAGCGCGGGCGGCGCGCGGGACGAAACTGCCGGTCTTCTCGGCCAGGTATAGCAGGATGGCGCCGGACTCGAACAGCTTGAAAGGCTTGCCATCGGGGCCGTCGTAATCGACGATCGCGGGAATCTTGCTGTTCGGCGTGATGCCGACGAATTCGGGCGCGAACTGCGCGCCCTTGCCGATATCGACCGGATGCACCGTGTAGGGCAGGCCGGTTTCTTCCAACATGATCGAGACCTTGCGTCCGTTGGGCGTGCTCCACGTGTACAGGTCGATCAAGCCGGATCTCCTCGCAGGGTGGTGCTCGGATTCTAAATGAAACCGTCTTCGCCGCTGCCGCTCCGCCGAACGCCGCGTACAGCGGCGCCGTCAATCGCGCAGGCGCTTTCCCGGTTCCGGCATCGCGGCTACCCGGGCCAGCGCCTGCGCCACCGCGTCGAGCCGCGCCGCTTCGACATTGCGCGCGATCGACGCGGCGTCCTCGGTGCACGCGGCGATCGCGCCGGCGTCCACGCCGCGCGCCGCCGCCGCAGCGGCGCGCAGAATGTCCGCCTGCGAATAGGCGCGCGTCTCGAAACCGCTACGGCCGCGGAAGTCGCATTCGCAGACGGCAAGCAGTTCCTCGAAGCGTTGCGGCCGGCGCAGCGCGTCCACCGCGGATAGCAGGCTCAGCACACTGGCCGGGGGCAGTTCTTCGGCGCGGTGGATCTCGCCGTGATAGCGGGCGGCGAGCAGTGCGAGGTCGCGGCATTCCGCCGGCGCGCGCAACCGTTCGCTCATCCTCTCCGCAGCCGCCACGCTTTTCTCCTCGTGGCCCTGGTGGCGCGGCAGGATCTCGCGGGGGGTCGCACCCTTGCCCAGATCGTGCGCGAGCGCCGCGTAGCGCACCGTGAGCGGATAGCCGCGCTGCGCCGCGTAGTCGATCACCATCATGACGTGCACGCCGGTGTCGATCTCCGGGTGGGTTTCGGGCTGCTGCGCAACGCCGAACAGCGCGTCGAGTTCCGGAAGCACGCGGGCGAGCGCCCCGCACGCGCGCAGCGCCTCGAACATGCGCGATGGGCGGGCTTCCATCAGCCCCTTGGAAAGCTCCTGCCAAACGCGCTCCGGCACCAGTTGGTCCACCTCGCCGTTTTCCACCATTGCGCGCATCAGCCGCAGCGTCTCCTCGGCGATGCGGAAGCCGAAGCGGGCTGCAAAGCGCGCCACGCGCAGCACCCGTACCGGGTCCTCGACAAAAGCCGGGCCGACGTGGCGCAGGATGCCGGCCTGGAGATCCTGCGCGCCGTGGAACGGATCGATCAGCCTTCCCTGCTCGTCCCGTGCGATGGCGTTGATCGTGAGGTCGCGCCGCGCGAGGTCCTGCTCGAGGGTGACCTCCGGCGAGGCGTGGATCTCGAAGCCCTTGTAGCCGCGTCCCTTCTTGCGCTCGGTGCGGGCGAGCGCGTATTCCTCGCGGGTGACGGGGTGAAGAAATACCGGGAAATCCCTGCCGACCGGCTTGAATCCCAAACGCACCATGTCTTCGGGCGTCGCGCCGACCACTACGTAATCCCGGTCCTCGACCGGCAGACCGAGCAACCCGTCGCGCACTGCGCCGCCGACGGCGTAGACCCTCACAGCTCGAATTCCGGAAGAACTTCGGCTTCAGCCCGTGCGTCCGCGATCCAGCGGGCGAGCGCCGGCAGCGCCTCGATAGCGGCCGCGTACTCGCGCGCCGCGCCCTCGAGGCCGACGCCGTAGGTGCGAAACCGCATCACGACCGGGGCATACATCGCGTCCGCGATACAGAACCCACCGAACAGGAATCGCCCGCCGTGCGCGTAACGCGCACGGCAGTCGGACCAGATGGTCTGTATGCGCGCGATCTCGGCGCGGACCTCCGCCGGAAACTCGGCGCGCGGGATCGAGCGGCGCAGGTTCATCGGCAGGTGCTTGCGCAGATTGGCGAACCCCGAGTGCATCTCCGCGCTCACCGCTCGCGCCTGTGCCCTGGCACGCGTCTCATGCGGCCACAGCGCCTTCTCCGGATGGCATTCGGCAAGATATTCGCAGATCGCCAGCGAGTCCCACACCGTGATCTCGCCGTCCACCAGTACCGGCACCTTGCCGGCCGGCGAAAAGCGCAGGATGTTCTCCTTGCTGCCCGCCTGGTACAGCGGGATGCGCACCTCCTCGAAGGCAAGATCCGCTTGGCGCATCAGCAGCCAGGGCCGCAACGACCAAGAGGAGTAGTTCTTGTTGCCGATGACGAGCTTGCGCATGCGGCGTGCCGCCTTCGCCGGTCAGCGGCCGGCGCGCAGCCGCAGGCGATTCAGCCTCTGGCGCGGCGCCTTGCGCGCGAGATACCCCGGCGCGACCGCCTCGAGCGGCGTGGGCTCGAAGCCGAACAGCGACGGAAATCCGCAGCCGCACACGCTGTCCACCTTCATGGAAGCGACGTTGTCGCGGCTCATCAGCTTGCCCGGCAACCATTCCATCACCCACGCCTGCAGATAGGAAAGACGCGGGCCGAGTCCCACAATCGGGCGGCGGTGCCCGGTCAGCCGGCACACGTACTCGACGAGCTCCTGCAGGCGGTAGACCTGTGGTCCGCACAGTTCGTAGGCCTGGCCGAAGGTGTCGGGACGACGCAGGCTGTCGACGATCGCGCGCGCGAGATCCTCGACGAAAACGGGCTGGAAGCGGGCATCGGGGCAGGCGAGAACAATGACCGGAAGCAGGTGCGCCAGCGCCGCGAAGAGATTCAGGAAGCGGTCCTCGCGCCCGAATACCACCGACGGCCGGAAGATCGTGGTGTGGATTCCGCTCGCCTCCGCCACGCGGACCTGCTGCTCGCCGCCCGCCTTGGAGCGCAGGTACTCGCTGGGCGCGTCGTGCGCCGCATGCAGCGCGGAGACGTGGATCAACCGCCGCACGCTGCGCGCACGGCAGGCATCGACGATCTTGCGCGGCAGCTCGGTGTGCACGCGCGCGAAGTCGCCGCGGCGCGTCTCGTGCAGAATGCCGGCGAGACTTACACAGACGTCGCAGCCGGCAAGCAGGCGCAACAGCTCCGCCGGCTGATGCACGTCGGCCTCGACCACCTCGACCGTGGGCAGAATGATCAGTTCCTGCTTGACCCGCTCGCGGCGGCGCGTTGCGATGCGCACGCGAACGCCTTCCTGGGTCAGCAGATGCGCGATGTGGCGGCCGATGAAGCCGGAGCCGCCGACCAGGCAGGCGGATTCGATGCGCATAGGGGCTGGGTACAAGGTTCTCGTGTCCAGTGTTCAAGCTGACGGCGGAGCGAAGCCTCCGCGGCCCGGCCGGGATCGGGCGCACCGACACGGGCTTGTCGGGCTCGCCGGTTCAACCGGTCGGATCGCACCCGCATGCGGGTGCGGCGGGATTATAGGACTTCAATCGTCCTGCCGGGGGCGCGCAGGGACGACCCCGAGCCGGTCCCGCAGCGACAGCGTCGTCTGCCGGAACAGCCGCGCGTAATACATGGTGTTGCTCATCACCTTCTTCACGTAATCGCGTGTTTCCGGATAGGGGATGGTCTCGGCGTAGATCGCTCCTTCCAGCGGGCGGGAGGCGAGCCATTGCTGGGCGCGCCGGGGACCCGCGTTGTAGGCGGCGGAGGCGACGACGATGCGGTTGTCCAGGCTGGAAAGCATCTGCCGCAGATAATAGGTGCCGAGGTTCAGATTGGTGTCGACGCCGTCGACCAGCGACGAATGATGCTGCTTGAAGCCGAGCCGCTTGGCGACCCACTTCGCGGTGGACGGCATGAGCTGCATCAGCCCCGCGGCGCCCGCGCCGGAGCGCGCCGTGGAGACGAACCGGCTCTCCTGCCGGATCAGGCCGTACACCCAAGCCTCGTCCAGGTCGAGCTGCGCCGTGATCCCCTGCATGGCTTCCCGATAGGGCGCCGGATAGCGCAGCGAGAAGTCGTGCAGTATCGCGGTGCGCTCCGCAGTGTGGATCGCGCGCTCGTACCATTCGTTGCGCAAGGCGAGCTCCGCGGCGGCAAGCAGCCGCCTGTCGTCGAAATCCCGTACCGTCCACTGCCACTCCAGCGCTCCTTCGTAGCGCAGGCCCACCCGATACAGCGTCAGCGCACGCCGGATGCCCGGATCCTCCGCGATCGCCTTGATCTCCTCCTCGGAGGCGCGATATGTCTGCGGCACCGAGCTGATCGCGGCGCCCAGATCCTCGGCGGCGAGCTGGCCGTAGAAATTGAACTCGTTCGAAAGCGGCGCCAGCAGCAGGTTCGCTTCCGGCTGGCGTCCCTGCGCCGCGAGCGCACGCGCCTTCCAGTAGCGCCATTGCGGTTCCATGCGGCCGCGCGGCGTCATCGCGTCGATCGTGGAAACGAGCGCGTTCCAGTCGAACGCGCGCAGCGCCGCGCGCGCCTTCCAGGCAAGCTGGACGTCGGAAAGCGTGGACTCGTCGGCCCGGGAAAACCAGTCCAGCGCGTTGGGATTGTGATTCCAGGCCGCGACCATCGCCACCTGCCCCCAGGCGTAGCTGCGCAACGGCTCGGGCAGGTTGTCCTCGATCTCGCGCAGGCGCTGCGCGGCGAGCAAGGGCCAGGATTCGGCGGCCTTGTATAGCGCGTAGACCGCGAGTTCCTGTTGCGCGCGGCTCTTCAGCGGCAGCGGGACGCGCTCCAGGTACTTCTGCGGCTTGCGCGCGATGCTGTCGATCAGGCGCGGATCGGGCCGCTGGACCGGCGGCAGATACTGGATGACGGTCTTGGCGAGCGAGCGGTTGCCGGCCTCGAGCGCAAGCCGCGCCCGCAGCCACACGTCTTCGCTGCCGAACAGCTGGCGCTCGAACAGCGCGCCGAACAGCGGCAGGCAGC
>DASRFY010000178.1:0-20422 GCA_035651315.1 Burkholderiales bacterium | reverse complement strand
CGCGCCGGGCGCGGGGCTTCACTGCCTGCGCCCTGAATCCCAGGTCGCGGGATAGATCGGCGGCGCCGGACACCACGCGCGCGCTCAGCCGCGGCATGTCTTTCAGCGTCACGCGCCAGACCGGGCCCGAGATCCCCAGCGCGGCGACGGTTTGTCCCAGGTAGTTGCGCACCGGCGCGGCGATGCAGCGCACTTCCTGATTGAACTCGGCGTCGTCGTATGCGACCCCGGTGGCGGCTACGCGCGCGATCTCCTCGCGCAGCGCCGCCCGGTCGGTGATCGTTTTCGGCGTGAACGCGGGGAGCGTCCCGCTGCGCAGGTAGGCCTCGAGTTCCTCTTTCGGCAGCGCGCCGAGCAGCACTTTTCCGATCGCGGTGCAATGTGCGGGGCGAATGATGCCCACGCGCTCGCTGGCGCGAATGGACGATCGCGCGTCGACTTTCGCGATCACGGCGATGCCGGCGTCGGCCCGCACTGCCAGGTGCGCCGTCTCCCCGGTCTCGTCGGCCAGGCGCTTGAGCAGCGGCGTGGCGAGGTTGACCAGCGCGATCTCGTTGAAGGCGCCGGCCGCCTGCATGAACAGGCGCGGTCCGATCCGGTAGCGCTTGGCCTCGTCCTGGCGGACGTAGCCGAGCACGATCAGCGTCTTGATCAGGTGGAAAGTCGTGCTGGTGTGCAGGCCGGTGGCGCGGCTCAGCTCCGCCAGGCTCATCGGCTGGTCGGCTCCGGCGATGGTCTCCAGAATATGGAAGGCGCGCTCCAGCGACTGCACGGTGCGTCCGGCGGAGGCGTTGCGGCGAGGCCGGACTGCTTTCGTCATCTCTGTGCTGGAATCGCGTTGCAACGGTCGCTCGATTGCTCGAATCCTGGCGGCGATTCTAGCCCACGGCCTCGCCATTCCACAATGTAGCAAGCCTTGCCGGATTGGCGGAAACGCGCCTCGCGCGCATGCCGGGACGACAGCCGGGCTCAGGCAACGGGCCTGTGCCGCCGTTCGGTTCGTGGGGAAACGATGCACGCGCAGCGGCGCTGTTCGTGCGGCGGAAATTCTCCTGGCCGATCCGAGGCCGCCGGCAGGGCGCAGCCGGCGGTCCTCGATTCAGAAGAAGACCCAGTAGAACAGCAGGCCGAGGAGCAGGTATTTCTGCGCGTAGTAGACGTGCCGGTTCCAGGCCTTGAGCCGCTTGCTCGGCAGCCGCACCCGGTAGACGTAGCCGAACAACCGGTTGAGAAAACCCACCGGCTCGCCGTCGATGTTCTGCGTGCGGCTGGCGCGGACCAGGCTGCGGGCGACCAGCCGGCTGAAGGCGCCGACTGCGCGGCTCCGGAGCGGCCTCGAATCAGAGGTCGGAGAACCGCAGCGTGCCGAGCACGGCGATGCCGCGCTCCACGAAGCCGCTGTCCTGGTCTTCCGGATAGGAGCGGTGGGTGTAGGTGAGCGCGATGCCCAGCGAGGGGTTCTTCGGGTGCGGGCAGACCAGCGCCAGCGTTTCGATCAGCACCGCGGTGACGGTGCGCGAAGCGCTGTTCGGTTCGCGGTCCTGCACCAGCATGTGCGAAAGCGCGCATTGCGCGCCGCCGACGCTCTGCGCCGAGATCTCGTGCAGCATGACGTGGAAGCGCGGCGACGGGGCTTCCTTCTCGCGGGCGTTTTTCACGTAGCGGGTGAGCTCCTGCGCCGAGTCGAACTGCGGCAGCGGGAGATAGGCGGCCTGGACCGTGGAGGTGTCTCCCTCCATCGCGCCGGGCTTGGCGAGCGCGAGCAGTTGCGGCGAGCGCTGGGCGATCAACCATCCCGGTTCGTTCGGCGGCAGGAAGGAGAACCCGCGCTGCTCGAGGCGCTTCGGCGGCAGCTCCAGCTCGCCGGGCTTGAGAGACGGGCCGCCGCAGCCGGCCAGGATCAGCAGCGCAACGACCGCAATCGGTGTTCTTGCATTCATCGTTTTTCCGTCCGGATCATCGTGCGCACGCGCCGAGCACCGGTGCGGTCCTGGAGGCGAGCGGGCGCAGCGCGATTGTACCGGTCGGCGGTCACAACACGCCCAGGCGCCGCAGCAGCCAGCTCATCGCGACATAGGCGAGGCTGGTGGCGGCCGCGGACAGCAGCAGGCCGATCCAGAAGTTCCATCCCGCGCGAAGCAGCAGCGGCAGCAGGATGAACAGCAGCAGCGAGGGAATCACCAGCCAGAAAATACCCTGCGCCAGCGCGGCGACTTTCCCGGTATCGCCGGTGTCCAGGTACAGCCAGACGAAGGCGAGCAGGGAAGTGAGCGGCAGCGAGGCAAGCGCCGCCGCCCAGAAGCTGCTGCGCTTGGCGATCTCGCTCACCGCGACCACCAGCGCGGCGGTGAGAAGAATCTTGATCGCGTATTGGCTCATCGCGGGCTCGGGGAGACCTTCACCGCCGGTTCGGCGCAACCGACCTCAGTGGCTGGTATGCCGGCTGGCGGAGACGGCGAGAAACACTTCGCGCAGCAACACCAGCAGCCCGCCGATGAGCGCGAACATCGCCGCCACGAACAGCCCGCCCACCAGCCGCGACAAATCGACCGACACGAAGGCGCCGAAAAAGGCAGTCGAGATCATCAGGCACACAAGCAGCGCGCAGGCGATGGCGAGCAGGATCGCGTAGTAGGTGAGCCGGATGCGCCGCGACAGCACCGGCAGTTCCTCGAGATCGACGTCCGTTGCCGCGTGACCGGACGAATCCGCCGCTTTTCTCTGCTCCAGCACCCGGATGCGGTCCACGATGCGCCCCAGCCGCGTATTGAGCACCGAGATGATCGTGCCCACCGCGGTCAACATGAACACGGGCGCGACCACGAGCTGGATCACGCGGGCGACATCGGGGATGTGCGGTTCGATCACTGTTCGGGTCCTCTGCGCGGACGCGACCGGCGGTCGCGTCCCGTTCTCAGCGGCGTCGCGATTCCAGAACCTCCCTGAGCGCGACGGCGTTGTTGTGATCCCGGTCCGCGGCGCCGTAGACGAGCGTCACCGGGCCTTTACGCGCGAGCTCGACGAGCCGCGCCACCGCCTCGGCCTGCGACGCGAGCTCGCGTCGGTAACGAGCGCGGAACTCGTCCCACTTCGCGGGATCGTGACCGAACCACTTGCGCAGCGCCGCGCTCGGCGCCAGTTCCTTGAGCCAGAGATCGACGTGCGCGGAATCCTTCGACACGCCGCGCGGCCACAGCCGGTCCACCAGCACCCGCAGCCCGTCGTCCGGTTCCGGGGCGTCGTACGCCCGTTTCAGTTTGAGCGGCATGGCATTTTTCGGGCGCACCCGGCTGCGAACCCCATGCTACAGACGGCCTTGCGCGGGCGCTTCTCTCGACACCGGTTTGAAGGAGTAGCCGAGTTTACTGAAAACACGCTCGAGGCGCGCCGCGTCGTAGCCGTTGCGCCACGCGGATTTATACCGCTTCCGGCCGGACCCGGCCAGCGCTTCGCGCGACGGGAATCATCTCGTGCCGTCGCGGACCCGAATTGGTTTACGATTGCGGCTCCGTCAACGAATCGATTTTTTCAATCCGCGGTATCCGGTAGCGCCCTTCCAGGTCGATCTCGCCTTGCCCGCAATGTACGAATTGCGATGAACCCGCGCGGCAAGGAGGCTGTCTTGCGGCCTCGACCGGCCTGCGGCACCCGGCAAGCGTCCCGGATCAGTCACGATGCGGATGTTCCTTCGCTGCATGGCCTCGCTGCTGGCAACGGCCTTGCTGGTCGCGACGATTCCGCGCGCCGGCGCGGACGACCCCGCCCAGCCCAAGGTGTTCGAGCTGGAGCCGGAGTACGTCTACGGCAAGAACAGGAAACCGCGCCTCGGCTACCGGCCGCCGGAAGTCTTCGATCCGCTCTCCGACCAGCTCTACCAGTCCGGCTACCGGGATTTCCCTCCGACCGCGATTCCGGACGAGCTGAAACAGGTCGATGCGATGACGCGGGTGCAGAAGATGGGGCGCATCATGGCCTGCGCCGACGGCTGGTTCTGGCCGTTCTCGCGCACCGCGCGCAAGAACCAGCCGTCGGGAATCGACATCGAGCTGCTGCAGCAGATCGCGAAGCGGCACGGCTGGGAGATCTCCATCGCCTGGGCCAACACCGGCACCCGCTTCGGACTCGGTCCGGCGTTCGCGCGCACCATGGACAAGGGCATCTGCGACCTGTTTCTCGGCCTGACCGTCACGGGCGACGACGGCGACCTCGCCGCGCATCACATGGTGTTCACCAGCCCGTACATGAGCACCGGCTTCGTGCTGGTGACGCAGGGCGCGGCGAAGGCGGCGCGGAGCCTGGACGACATCAAGGCGCGGCGCATCAAGATCGGCGTGCCCGCCTATTCGCCGATCTACGAATACGTGCAGAAGAACGGCTTCGAGTTCACCGGCTTCTTCCAGAACGCATGGACGATCGACGCGCTGGCGAAGGGCGAGATCGACGCGGCGATGCTCTGGTCGGGCGCGATCTCGCAGGCGCGGCTGGAGCATCCGGAGGCGGAGTTCGAGATGGCGAAGGGCTACGTGCCGATCCCGGAGATGCGCTGGAACAGCGCCTGGGCGGTCAAGGAAAAGGAAACAGACCTGAAGCGGTTCATCGACGAGGAGTTCGACGCCATGCTCAAGAGCGGCGAGATCGAGCGCATCGTCGAGCGCTACGGCATGCCTTTCTTTCCGCCGGTCGCAGATGAGACTGCCAAGGACAGGTAAGTTGCGAAGCACGAAGGCACGAAGAAAAACGAAAGTCAAAGAGAAGGACAACGCAAAGGGCGCAAAGATCGACCAGGATTTGAAGAGGACGAAGCGATGATAGACAAGCTGATACAGCTGAGCATCATGTCCGGCGGCCTGCTGCCGGTGATGGGAATCCTGCTGCTGGTGACGCTGGCGGTGATCATCGAGCGCTCGTACTTTTTCCATCGCGTGCTGGAGTCCGGGCTCGCCATGGAGCACGACCTGCAGCTCGTGGAGTACCAGAACGTGGAAAAGCTCGAGCAGCTCGCCGGCCACTACGAGGGCTCGCTGCAGCGGACCATCATCTCCTCTGCGCTCGCCTCGCGCGGCGAAGACGCCGATACCGTGGAGCGGCATATCGAGGAGGCGATCCTGTGGCAGTTGCCGAAGATCGACAAGCACGTCTGGGTGCTCGACACCTCGGTCACGCTCGCGCCGCTGATGGGCCTGCTCGGCACCATCATCGGCATGGTCCACGCGTTCGGCATCCTCGGCACCGCCGGCCCCGGCGGCTCGGCCACGCAGATGGTCACCGGCGGCATCGCGGAAGCGCTGGTCGCCACCGGCGCCGGCCTGTTCATCGCCATTCTCGCGGTGCTGTTCCTCAACTATTTCAACAAGCGATCGCGGCTGGCGCTGCACCAGATGGATCTGCTGAAGGTGATGGTGATCAACCGCCTGTTCGGCGGCGGATCGGCGCACCAGGGCGTGCCGGTCCGGGAGGCGCACCATGGGAGCGTAACCGCGATCAGGAGAGGGCCATGACCCGCCGCGGCCGTCCGGGCTATTTCGACGCCGACCGGCCTCGCGTCGAGGTCATCCCGATGATCGACATCATGATGTTCCTGCTGGTGTTCTTCGTGATCATCACGCTCAAGATGATCGCCGGCACCGGCATCGCGATGGACCTCCCGGGCTCGAAGACGACGCAGGAGCTGAAGACCTCGACCATCACCGTCGGCGTGGCCAGGAGCGGAGAGATGGTGGTGAACGGCAAGACCGTGTCGGCGGAGGAGCTGAAGAACACGCTCGTCTCGCTCAAGAAGGAGAGGCCGCTCGACGTAGTGCTCGCCGGCGACAAGGAGGTGCCGCTCCAGGCCCTGCTCAAGGTGATGGACGTGGTGCGCAGCGCGGGCATCATGTCGGTGGGCATCGCGGCCAAAGCCGAGAAGAGATGACCGCGGAAGGTCTCGCGAGCCGGGGTCCGCTCTGGGCCCAGCCGCGCGATGGCGAGGAGCAGACGCTGCCGCTGTGGAAGGCGGCGCTGCTCGCCGCCGCGCTCGAGCTGTTGTTGCCGCTGCTCGTCTTCGGTGTCGACTGGTCGTTCCTGCGCTTGTTTCGCGAGCCGCCGCCGATTCCGGTGATGTCGGTGCGCCTGGAGCAGCCGCCGGCGGAGACCTTGCCCGAGCCGCGTCCGCCCGAGCGCGAGAAGCCGAAGGACAGGCCGCCGCCGCAGAAGCTCAAGAAGCTGAAGCAGGTCGCGCTCGAGCCGCCGAAGCCGCTGCCGGAGGAGGCGCCGTCGAAGATCGCGCTGCCCAAGCCCGAGCCCAAGCCGCAGCCGAAGCCCAAGGAGGAAGAAAAGAAGCCAGAGCCGCCGCCGCTGCTGCCTTCGGTGTTTCGCGACGTCAAACCGGTGAAGAAGGTCCGGCCCAAGTATCCGCCGGAAGCCGAAGCGCAGCACATCGAAGGCAGAGTGAAAGTGCGGCTCAGCGTGGAGCTGGACGGCAGCGTGAGCAACGTCGAAGTGCTGCTCTCCGAGCCGCCGGGCGTGTTCGATGCGGCGGTGCTCGAAGCGGTGCGTCAATACAAATTCAAGAAAGACGGCACGACCTACCAGGCGGACCAGGAGGTCGTGTTCAAGATCGACGACTGAAGTTGCGGGTGGCGCCGCGCGAAGCGGCGCATCATCGCGCTTCTCGCGGCGCCGACGGCCTCGAAGGATGCGGTGGTGCATCCGAGAAAGCGCACGGGCCTGGCCGCATAAGCTGAAGATGCACGGCTTTCCGGGTGGGCGATTTTCGTCGACGAATGTAGTAAAGAGACTACACCCCGCGTCGTACTTCTCCGGTGCGTTCGGATGTCCTGCGAGTGTTTGGGATTGAACTTCCGAGGCGGTATCCGGCCTTATTAAATAGTGTATCGCACAGGCTCTACGCCGCTCAGCGAGAGTCGACACGAAACGGAGGCATGATGCATGCGGGACCCCCCAAGACCGCAGCCGCGTCGTTGATGCTCGCCGATCGCAACGGAGTCGCTCTGGAAGAGTCGCTCACATCCAGCATCGCATTCCGGAGCCTGCGCAATTTCGCCGTGCCGGCAGGCGTGCTGGCGACCGCGCTGCTCATGACCGGTCATGGTCCGGACCTCAAAGGGCCGTTTCAGGCTCTGCAGGCGTACGGACCGTACCTCGTTCTCGCGCTCGGGGCGCTGCTCAGCCTCGCCTACAAGCGCGGACGCGCTCTGTTCGTGATGCTGTCGCTCGGGGCGGCGTATCTCAGCTTCCGGCTCGTCGTCCAGCACGGCACGGAAAGTTTTGCGGCGCGGACGGCGTTCGGGGCGATCTGCCTCTTCGTTCCCTTGAACGTGGCCCTGTACGCGCTGATCAGGGAGCGCGGCGCCCTCAACGCGTACGGCGTGCGGCGTCTCGCGCTGATCGTCTTCGAATGCCTGTTGACCGCGATCGTCATCTTCGACGGCTATCGGCTGATCACCGACGCCGTCTACCAACCGCTGTTCGGAAGCGCGCTATTCGCCGATCCGCGTGTGCCGCAGCTCGCGCTGCTCGCCATGGCGCTCGCCGTCGCGGTCGCCACGACGTGCGCCATCCGCAGCGGCTCGGTGATCGATGCCGCGTTCGCCGGGGCCACGGTGGCATTCGCCGTGGCGTGCAACGCGGTCTCCTCGCCGGAGGCGTTCGCAGTGTACTTCGCCGCGGCGGGCGTCATGATCGCCGCCGCGGTGGTGCAGGATTCTTACCGGATGGCGTTTCAGGACGAGCTTACCGGTTTGCCGGGACGGCGCGCGCTGAACGAGCGGCTGATGAGCCTGGTGGGGCAGTACACGATCGCCATGGTCGACGTCGACTTTTTCAAGGCGTTCAACGATCGATGGGGCCACGACGTCGGCGACCAGGTGCTGAAACTGGTTGCGTCGCGGCTGCAAAATTTCGTCCGTGGCGGGCAGGCATACCGCTACGGCGGAGAGGAGTTCACCCTGCTCTTTCCCGGCAAGCGCCTCGAGGACGTATTGCCGCGGCTCGAGCAGTTGAAGCGGGATATCGGCATGTATCGCTTCCTGATGCGGGAAGGCCATCGCATCAAGGACGAGAAGCCGGGCGCCGCGTCGCCGGCGGAGTACGGCACGCGCACCTTCATCTGCGTCACGGTAAGCATCGGCGTCGCGGAACGCGACGAGCAGCTCACCACACCCGAGGCGGTCCTGAAGGCCTCCGACCGGGCGCTGTATCGCGCCAAGGCGGGCGGCAGGAACCGCGTCAGCTCCTGAAGAAATCGCTGCGTCTTCCCGCCGGCGACTGTCAGATCGGCGCGAGCGCCGGCGATTTCGCCGATCGAAAATTACCGCATCTTCGCGCGCTCGCGGTGGGCGGCCCGGTCGAAGCCCTTCACCGCGTCGAGCCCGCGCACGTTCCGAAGGATCGTCCCGGCGATATCGGCCTCGGTGAAATCCGCGCCGCTCAGGTCCGCGCCCGTCAGGTCCGCACCGGAGAGGTCGGCGCGAAACAGGTCTGCGCCGCGAAGATCGGCGCCCTTCAGATTCGCGAAGCGCAACAGCGTGCGGTTGAGATCGGCCTGCGAAAGATTCGCGCCTTCCAGGTTTGCCTTGGTCAGGTTGGTGCGCATCTGTCCCATGCCCTGGTTCTTGATGTCCACCCCGAGGCGCGCCTTCGACAGGTTGGCGTGCGAGAGGTCGGTTCCGTCCAGCTCCGCGATGATGCGCACGCCGGAAAGATTCGCGTCCCTGAAAACCGGGCGCGCGGTCACTTGTCCGCCCACCACCACCGCCGACAGGATCGTCGCGCCGGTCAGATTGGCGCCGGAGAAATTCGCGCCCATCAGCCAGGCGCCGTTCAGGTTCGCTTGGGCGAGGTTCGCCCCCGAAAAGTCGCATCGCACGAGCTTGCTGGCGAACAGGTTGGCGCCTGCGAGATCCGCGTGCCGGAAATCCAGCCCGCTCAGGTCCAGGTGCGAGAGGTTCTTCCCGGAAAGCGCAGCACCGCCCGGGCGCTCCGCTGCCGCCAGGACTTGCTTTACCTGTTCGACGGTGAGATCCGCCGCCCCGATCGGAGGCGCGGAGCCTGCCAGCAGCGCGCAGGCGCAGAGTGCGGGTATCGGCTTCATGGCTTGGTTTCTCCGATCAGGCTGTCGAATGGAATGGTCATGAAAAACGCGGCACCGACGATCTTTGGACCGCTGTCCTCGTAGGGAAGCAGTACCGCGTTGAAGGCGATGCGGCGGTACTCGTAGGTCAGGACGGGAATCGGCGCCACGAAGGGCTTGCCGTCGTTGTAGCTTCGACTCTTCGCGTAGCCGACGGCGAGCCCGGCTTTCCACGCCTCGGCGAAGCGGTATTGGGCGCCGAGCGCGGCGTACTTGGCCCAATTGCGATCCGAATCGTAATAGACGCTGCTGTCGGCGAAGATTTCCCACTCCGGTTCGGGTCGCGCGAACACGTAATGCAGGCCGAGTCCCGGATTGATCTCGTTGTAATGCTTGCTGCGGTCCGTGTGCAGCGAAAGCCCGAACACGTTGAGCCCGAGGTCTTCCGCCGGCAGCGCCGGCGCGCCGAGGGCAAGCCATCCCGCTGCCAGGACCTCGGCAACGGCGAGCGCACTCCTGAAGGTAGATCGGCTCATTGCGAGACCTGCGTCGCCGGGATTGTGCTCCAAATCGGCGGCGGCGGAATTCTGGCCGGCGCGCTCCCGCGCCGGAGAGCTTGGTTCACGCACGATGCCGACGCCGGGCCGAGGATGATTCGCTACCATAGAGAGTGCCTGGCGAGGGTCCTTTGCGTGCGCGCGGCCCGTCGTTTCACACCGCTTGGTACAGGGAGCAGACCTACGCAGACCGAGTCGTCATCCGCCGCAAAACGTTCCGTCCGGCCCGGGCAGGTCACCCTGCTCGTCGGCACGCGCAAGGGCGCGTTCATCTACCGTTCCGATGCCGCGCGCAGGAAATGGCAACTGGACGGGCCGCATTTTCTTGGCAACATCGTCAACCATTTCGTGCTCGATCCGCGCGACCCGGATTGCGTGTGGATCTTCCCGACGGACGGCACCGAGGTCTGGCCGCGCACCAGTCCGGCGGGGCGTCCTGCGGCGTACCGTAGCGTCGACGGCGGCGCTTCCTGGCAGCGCCAGGACCAGGGCCTGCCGCGCGAACACGCATGGTGGACGGTCAAGCGCCAGGCGTTCTGCGCCGACGGTTGCGAACCGGTGGGACTCTACTTCGGCACCACCGGCGGCGAGATCTGGGCGAGCGTGGACGAGGGCGCGAGCTGGTTCCAGATCGCGGCGCATCTGCCGCACGTGTACTCGGTGACCGCGGCGGAGGAAGCGTGATGCGCGCCGGGCCGGCGCGATATTTCGGGCAGAATTTCGGGCCGTAACAGAAAGTCTCCTGGCGGTAGCGCTTGTCGCGGGGGTTCCACTGATCGAGAATCATTTCGACCGCCATCCCATAGCGCGTAGCCGAGATAGTTGTGTTGCCGCTGATCGAAGGAGCGCAGCAGCCGAATGCGAGGCTGCACGCAGAGCACGCGCCCCGTTATCGATATTTTCGCCATATTCGTGGGCGCCAGCCGTGCGCGGCCTTGCCCGGCACCGCCGGGCGGGAGCCGTTGGTGAAGATCCGCTGCGCGGTCGTTTGCATGCTTCGGTGGAGCGCTGCGCCGGCGCGAGCGGGCTCAGGCGAGGATCGCGTCGGGCCCGCCGGCGTAGAGCTGCTCGACCAGCGTGGCGCGGCGCGCCAGCACCGCCCGCTGATTGATATAGCCCTTGTCCGTGATCTCGCTGGCGTCGATAGAAGGCGGCTCGGACAGGATCAGCGCACGCCTTGGAACCGTCGAACTGCCGCCGTTTTCCCCGTTGGCAAGCGTCCGGAGCGCGTCGCGGATGCGTAGTCGCAGTCCTTCCTCACTCAGTCCGAGCGCCTTCGCTGCGGCCATGTTGGGGAATATCAGCGCGCCGATCTCGTCGCGATCGTGACCGGTGATGACCGCATCCTGGATCAGCGGCTCGCCGGCGGCGATCAGCGTCACGCGCAGCGCGCCGACGTGCACCCAGGTGCCGGTGGAGAGCTTGAAATCCTCCGCCACCCGGCCGTCGAATACGATGCCTCGGGACGGGTCGCCCGCGTCGGCGAACTTCACCGCGTCGCCGATCCGGTAGTAGCCTTCCTCGTCGAACGCCGCCCGGGTCAGCGCCTCGTTCCGGTAGTAGCCCGGGGTGACGTTCTCGCCGCGCACGCGCGCTTCGAGCTTGCCGCTGGAGGGCACAAGCTTCAGCTCGCAGCCCGCGACCGGCAGGCCGATGACGCCGGCGCGCTGCATGGGGAAATGCACCGCGGTGGCGAGCGGCGCGGTCTCGGTCGAGCCCCACGCGGAGAGCAGCGCCACCGCGTCGTCTTTTTCCCGTTCGGCGAGGCGCCCGATTCTTTCCCACAGGTTCTGGGGCAGCGCCGCGGCCGCGTAGAACAGCACGCTCAGCTCGCGAAAGAAATTGCCGCGCAACTGCGCGTCGGCCTCGAGGTGCGGCAGCAGCAGGTCATAGCCGCGCGGCACGTTGAAGTAGATCGTCGGCGAAATCTCTTTCAGGTTGCGCACCGTCGTCTCGACCAGTCCCGGCACCGGCTTGCCGCCATCGATGTAGAGCGTGCCGCCATTGCGCAGCACCAGGTTGAAGTTATGGTTGCCGCCGAAAGTGTGGTTCCACGGCAGCCAATCCACCACCACCGGCGGTCGGTCTTCGATGAACGGCCAGGCCTGCGCCAGCATCTGCTGGTTGGCGCACAGCATGCGCTGGGTGTTGATCACGCCCTTCGGCACGCCGGTCGAGCCGGACGTGAACAGGATCTTGGCGACCGTGTCCGGACCGAGGGTGCGGAAAGCATCGTCCACGCGCGCGGACGGTTCTGGATGGAGCAGATCGTCGATCGACGCCGAGCGTGCGCCGACCGCGGCGAGCGCCGGCGCGAATTTCTCCGCGTCGGCCGTCCAGGTCAGCGCGGGACGCGCCAGCTCGAAGATGTGGCGCAGTTTCGAGAAGTCCTTCGACAGCAGGGAATACGCCGGCGAGATCGGCACCACCGGCACGCCGACGTGCATCGCGCCGAGCGCGAGCAGCGCGTGGTCGACGCTGTTGTCGGAGAGAATTGCGACCGGCCGCCCGGCGGACAACCCGCGATCGAGCAACGCCTGACCGACGCGCCGCGCCGCGTCGAGCGCCTCGCGGTAGGAAAGCTTGCGCCAGCCGTCGCCTGCGCGTTCGGCGAGAAAGACGCGATCGGGCGCGCGTTGCGCCCACTGCGCCAGCCACTCGCCGGTGCAGCGCGCATAGGCGCCGAGCCTCTCGGGCGAGCGCAGGTAGATCGTTCCTTCGGGACGTTTCTCCATCTCGACCCGTGCCGGCGCTAAGCGCGGTTTCGAATGCGGGCGAGCCGCTGTCGTTCTTGTCATTCTCTGGTCGAGCGGTTCCAGGACTGCTCCGTGCTACGGATTTCGATGGCCTGCTGCCGCAGAGTCGTAGACTGTTTGACCGCCGTACCGGCGGCGTGCTATAAAACGCTGCAAATATAGACGCTTATGGGCGGGTGCGCCAGCCGGCTGGCCCGCCTTTTGTACTTCCGGGGGAGAGACTTGCGTACACCCGCCATCAGCCGCCGATCGAACGAGCTCGGCACCGAAAACGCTTTCGTGGTGCTTGCCGAAGTGAGCGAACTGCTCCGCGCCGGCAAGGACATCGTCTCGTTCTGCATCGGACAGCCGGACTTTCATACGCCGAAGAACATTCAGGAAGCGGCGATCGAGGCGATCCATGCGGGCAGGCACGGCTACACGCCTTCGGCCGGCATCTTCGAGCTGCGCGAGGCGGCGGCGAAGTATCTGAGCCATTCGCGCGGCATCCAGGTGGACCCGGACGACATCGTCGTCGGCGCGGGCGCGAAGCCGTTCATCATGTATTCGATCCTCGCCACGACCGATCACGGCGCGGGCGACGAAGTGATCTATCCGAACCCTGGCTTCCCGATCTACGAGTCGCAGATCCGCGCCATGGGCGCGGTGCCGGTACCGATCCATCTGCGCGAGTCGCGCGACTTCAGCTTCGACCCGAACGAGCTGGAAGCGAAGATCACGCCCCGGACCAGGCTCCTCATTCTCAATTCGCCGCAGAACCCGACCGGCGGGATCATTCCGAAGAGCGACATGGAAGCGATCGCCGAGATCCTGCGCCGGCACCCGCAGGTATGGGTGTTCGCGGACGAGATCTACTCGCGCCTGTGCTACGACGGCGAATTCGTGTCGCTGACCCATTTCGCCGGCATGCAGGAGCGCACCATCCTCTGCGACGGGGCGTCGAAGACCTGGGCGATGACCGGCTGGCGCCTGGGATTCGCCGCGAACCAGGCGCTGGCGCCGGTTTTCACGCGCTGGGTCACGAACACCGAATCGTGCGCCTCGCAGATCAGCCAGTGGGCGGCGGTCGAGGCGCTCAACGGTCCGCAGGAAGACGCGAAGAGGATGCGCGACAGCTTCTTCGAGCGGCGCAACCTGATCGTGAGGCTGTTGAACGAGGTGCCGGGCGTGTCCTGCAGGAATCCGGGCGGCGCTTTCTACACCTGGCCGAACGTCACCGCGGCATGCGAGATGATCGGCGCGAAGGATTCCGAGGAATTCCGCAAACGCCTGCTCAACGAGGCCGGCGTGGCGGTGCTCGCCGACATCCACTTCGGCCCGCGCGTGCCGAACGAGGGCCAGCACATCCGCTTCAGCTACGCCGCGTCGAATGAAGCGATCATGAAAGGGGTCGAACGGATGGCGGATTTCATCAGGAAGAACACCAAGTTGAAGAAAACCGCTTGAGCCATAGCGGTCACGGATCGCCAGGTAACACCCGTGAACACCAAGAGCACCAAGGACAGCGGGAAACCTCATAAGAGTTGCGCCTTTCGTTTTCCTTCGCGATCCCTTCGTGTTAAAAGAGTCTTGCTCCCGATGTCCCTGCGATCTCCGTGTCCTCTGTGGCGAATCGATTGTGAAGGCTGGGGTCTTTTGAGGAAAGGAACGACAATGCTCATCAAGCGATTGATAGCGAGTGTTCTGATCGTCTCCGTGGCTTTCTTGAACGTTTCGCGCGCCGCGGCCGCGGAACTGGTGACGACCGACGCGGTGGCCGCCGCGGAAGCGAAACGCGGCGCGGAAGCGGATCGCGCGAAGGTGCTGGCGGCGCTCGAGCGCCCGGATCTGCAGGCGAAGCTGCAGGAGCTGGGCGTGAGCCCGGCGGAGGCGCAGAAGCGCGTCGCGGCGCTGACCGACGACGAAGTGTCCTACCTCGCGGGCAGCATCGACCAGGCGCCGGCGGGCGGCGTGGGCGTTCTCGACTTCGTGCTCATCGTTTTCCTGGTGCTGCTGCTCACCGACATCCTGGGCTATACGCACATCTTCCCGTTCGTGAAGCACGGGGAGACGAAGTGAAGGTCTTGCCGGCCACGCAGCGCGCAGCGCAGGGTTCTTCAACCGCAGAGCACCGCGGGAGCACCCGGTAACTTTGTTCGCGCGCCGCTGCGCGCTCCCTGCGAACGCGTGAAGCAAGGTGCGTATCGGCGCGCGCCGGACATTCAGCGCTGCAGCGTGTTCGTCGGCGCGCGCTCCTGCAGGATGTCCTGCATCCGGGTTTCGATCGCGCCCTTGATCTTCTGGTGCGGGAGGATGTAGAAGCGCCGGTCGCGCACCGCTTCGAAGACCATTTCCGCCACCCGGTCGGCGGAGATCTTCCCCGACTGCACGGCGTGGCGCAGCTGCTCTTCGCGCCGCAGGTCCTCGTCGGACTTCTTGCGTTCCTCGCGCAGGTGCGCGGGACGGTTGCGTTCGGAGTCGGAGATCGCGGTCGGCACGTAGGCCGGGCACAGCACCGAGCAGCGCACCTTGTCGCTGTGCTCGACCAGATCGTGGTGCAGGCTCTCGCTGAGCGTGACCACCGCGTGCTTGGTCAGGCAGTACATGCCCATTCCGGGCAATGAAAGCAGGCCGGCGACCGAGGCGGTGTTGACGATGTGTCCTTCCGTGCCTTGTGCGAGCAGGATGGGCGTGAAGACGCGCGTGCCGTGGATCACGCCCCAGACGTTGACGCCCAATGCCCACTCCCAGTCCTTGACCGAGTGCTCCCACAGCAGTCCGTGCGGCGCGACGCCGGCGTTGTTGCAAACCACGTGCACCGCGTCGAACGCGCGCAACGTCCGTGCGGCGAGCGCCTCGACGTCGGCGGCCTTCGAAACGTCGGTACGCATGCCGATCGCTTCGTACCCCAGGTTCCTGAACTCGGTTTGCGTCTTGTCGAGCGCCGCCTCCTCGATGTCGGCGAGCACGATCTTCATGCCCGCGCGCGCGAACCGCAGCGCCATCGCGCGTCCGATGCCGCTCGCCCCGCCGGTCACGACCGCTACCCGATCCTTGAATTCCTTCATGCGCCGCCTCCGCAAGAGTGGCGCAGTCTAGCGCGCACGCCGCTTCCGGATCAAACCCGGTTTCCGGGCGAAGAACGCGAAGGGCAAATACAGACTTAACCACCAAGACCACCAAGAAGGGCAAGGACATGCATCGGAATTACTTGGTGCTCTTGGTGTCCTTGGTGGTTCGAGATTCTGTCTCGTTTTTCGTCCGTGGATGCATTCTTTCGTATGGTATTCTCGGCCGCAAAATCCGGAGGAGGAGATGCACGAGGAGTTCGTCGGCACGATGCCGGTGCAGGAGCGGCATCGCTTCGATACCGCGAGCCTGGAACGCTATCTGAAGGCGAACGTCGAGGGATTCGCCGGGCCGCTCGAGGTCGAGCAGTTCAGGGGCGGCCAGTCCAATCCCACTTTCCTGCTCCGGACACCGGCCCGGCGTTACGTGTTGCGCCGGAAACCGCCGGGCAAGCTGCTGCCGTCGGCGCACGCGGTGGATCGCGAATACCGCGTCATCACCGCGCTGTACGGCACCGAGGTTCCGGTCGCACGCACCTGGTGCCTGTGCGAAGACGATTCTGTCATCGGCACGGCGTTCTACGTGATGGATTACGTCGAAGGCCGCGTGCTGTGGGACCAGACGCTGCCCGGGATGAGCAGGGCGCTGCGCCGCGCGATGTTCGAGGAGCTGAACCGCGTCATCGCCGCGCTCCACAAGGTCGATTACGTCGCGGTCGGGCTTGCCGACTACGGCAAGCCGGGCAACTACATCGAGCGCCAGGTCAATCGCTGGACGAGGCAGTACCGCGCCTCGGAGACGGAGCGCATCGAGGCGATGGAAAACCTCATCGAGTGGCTGCCGAAGAATATCCCGCCCGCCGACGAGACGACCGTCGTGCACGGCGACTACCGCATGGACAATGTGATCTTTCACCCCACCGAGCCGCGCATCCTCGCGGTGCTGGACTGGGAGCTGTCCACGCTTGGCCATCCTCTCGCCGATTTCGCCTACCACTGCATGTACTGGCGGCTCACCGCCGGGCAGTTCCGCGGCATCGGCGGGGTCGACCTCGATGCGCTCGGCATTCCCACGGAAGAGGAGTACGTCGGGATGTACTGCCGGCGCACCGGCCGCACGCGCATCGACAACTGGGACTTCTACATGGCGTACAACATGTTCCGGCTCGCCGCCATCCTGCAGGGAATCATGGGGCGGGTGAAGGACGGCACCGCGGCGAGCGCGCATGCCCACGAGCAGGGCAAGCGCGCGCGGCCGATGGCCGAAGCCGGCTGGCGCCAGGTCGAAAAAATCCTGAAAGGATAAAGCGCGATTACACGAAGGATCACGACGGAAGTGCGAAGGATCACGAAGGGAAACGTGATCGATGGCTCTCAACAGGTCTCCGGACGACGAGCAAACCGGCAGTCGGATCCTCGCTGCCGCGATGCGAGTCCATTCGGCAATGGGGCCGGGGCTGTTGGAGAGCGCGTACGAGCATTGTCTGAACCATAGGGAATAAAGCGGGTGGTCTTGTAGCGTTTCCTTCGTGATCCTTCGTGTTCGAGAGGTTTCTGATCCATGAGAGCGGTATTGTGCAAAGAGCTGGGGCCGCCGGAGAAGCTGGTGGTGGAGAACGTCCCGTCGCCGAAGCCGGGCGCGGGGCAGGTGGTGCTGTCGGTGAAGGCGTGCGGGGTGAACTTCCCCGACACGCTGATCATCCAGGGCAAGTACCAGTTCAAGCCCGAGCTGCCTTTCTCGCCCGGCGGCGAGGTGGCGGGGGTGGTGAAGGAGATCGGCGAGGGCGTGCACGGGCTCGAACCCGGAAACCGGGTGATCGCGTTCACGACTTGGGGCGGCTTCGCGGAGGAAATCGCGGTGGACGCGGCGCGGACGGTCCCGATGCCGAAGCGGATGGATTTCGTGCCCGCTTCGGGCTTCGTGCTCACCTACGGCACCTCCTATCACGCGCTCAAGGACCGCGCCCGGCTGCAGCCCGGCGAGACCCTGCTCGTGCTCGGGGCCTCGGGCGGGGTGGGGATCGCGGCGATCCAGCTCGGCAAGGTCATGGGCGCAAAGGTGATCGCGGCGGCGTCCTCCGACCAGAAGCTGCAGGTGTGCAAGCAGAACGGCGCCGACGACCTGGTCAACTACGGAGCCGAGGACCTGCGCGCGCGGGTGAAGGCGATCACGGCGGGCAAGGGCGTAGACGTGGTGTTCGATCCGGTCGGCGGGCCGTATTCGGAACCGGCGCTGCGCGACATGGCGTGGAACGGCCGTTTCCTGGTGGTCGGCTTCGCCGCCGGCGACATTCCGAAGGTGCCGCTCAATCTCGCGCTCTTGAAGGGTTGCTCGATCATCGGCGTGTTCTGGGGCGCGTTCACGCGCAACGAGCCGGAAGCGAACCGCCGCAACAACCAGGAGCTGATGGCGATGTACATTGACGGCAAGGTGAAGCCGCACATCCATGCCACCTACCCGCTGGAGCGCGCGGCGGACGCGCTGAACGAAGTCATGTACAAGCGCGTCAGCGGCAAGGTGGTTCTCGTGACCGGGCGGTAAGAGCGAAACACAATTGTTTTTCCTTCGTGCCCTTCGTGTTGCCTTCGTGTTAACGCTTTTTTGGAGGGTTTTGCCATGGCTGAAGCGGTCATCGTTGAAGCGGTGAGGACGCCGTTCGGGCGGCGGGGCGGGGCGCTGCGCGAGCAGCGGCCCGACGGCCTGCTCGCGCATGCGATCGACGGGCTGATTGCGCGCGCGGGCATCGCGCCGCAACGAATCGAGGATGTGATCGACGGCACGGTGACGCTTGCCGGCGAGCAGGGCGCGAATCCCGCGCGGCTGGCGGTGCTGCTCTCGAAGCTGCCGGTGGATGTGCCGGGCGTGTCGCTCACCCGCATGTGCGGCTCCTCGCAGCAGGCGGTGCATTTCGCCGCGCAGGCGGTGGCGGCCGGCGACATGAAATACGTCGTCGGCTGCGGCGTGGAGAGCATGACCCGCGCGCCGATGTTCCTCGACATCGGCTTGGGGAGGGAGGTGAGCGGGTTCGAGGCGCTCAATCCGGAGCTTTTCCGGCGCCACGAGCTGATTCACCAGGGCGAGAGCGCGGAGCGCATCGCGCAGAAGTGGGGCCTGTCGCGCGAGGCGCTCGACGACTACGCCAAGGAGAGTCATCGTCGTGCCGCGCGCGCCCAACAGGCGGGGCTGAACAAGGAGATCCTGGCCACCCCCGGCGTGTCTCCCGAGGGGCGGGCGATGCTGCTCGAGCGCGACGAGGGCGTGCGGGCGGCGATCGACGAGGAGAAGATGCGTACGCTCAAACCGGCGTTCCGGCCGGAGGGCAAGGGCGTGATCACCGCGGCAAACTCCAGCCAGATTTCCGACGGCGCCTCTGCGGTGCTGATTGCAGCCGCCGATGCGGCGAAAGCCGACGGTCTGACGCCAAAAGCCCGCTTCCGTGCCCGCGTGGCGCTCGGTTCCGACCCGACGATGCAACTGACGGGGGTGATTCCCGCGACGCGTGCGGCGCTGAAGAAGGCGGGTGTGTCGATCCGCGATCTGGACTGGATCGAGATCAACGAGGCCTTCGCCTGCGTCGTCCTGTCGTGGGCGAAGGAGCTGGGGCCGGACATGGACAAGGTCAATCCCTGGGGCGGGGCGATCGCGCACGGCCACCCGCTCGGCGCGACCGGCGCGGGGCTGATGTCCAAGATGGTGATGGGGCTGGCCGCGACCGGCGGCACGCTCGGCTTGCAGGTGATGTGCATCGGTCACGGCCAGGCGACCGCGACCGTTATCGAGCGCATTTGAACGCGTCTGCCGCAAAAGCCCGACTCACCACAAAGGACACGAAGGAATCCAAGACGCAGGTCCAAATATTCGATATCTTCTTTGTGTTGTGTCCTTGGTGCGCTTGGTGGTCAACATGCGCTTGACGGCGGTCATGACATGAGCGGGTGAAAGGAACTGGACATGCGACGATACTTCTCGATTGCACTGCTGTTCGTCTTGCCTTGCGCGGTCGCCGCGGCGGAGGGCTCCACGAACCAGGTCACGATTCTTTACGACGCGTTCGGTCAGTCCGCGGGGATGACGAAAGACTGGGGGTTCTCTGCGCTGATCGAGTACGGCGGCCGGCGCATCCTGTTCGACACCGGAAACGATACCGACATCTTTGCCCGCAACGTCAAGGCCGCCGGCGCCGATCTGTCCCGCCTCGACTTCGTCGTGATCTCGCACCGGCATCTGGACCACACCGCGGGATTGAGCTATCTGCAGGAAGTGAATCCGAAGGTGAAGATCTACGCGCCGAAGGAGTCGTTCGGCGCATTCGGCAGTTCGCTGCCCAGCCGCTTCTATAGAAAGGACGAATCTCTGCCGGCGCGCATGCGCTACTACGACGGCGATCCCCCGGAGACGATGCGCTTCGGCACCGCCTGGGCGGGGGCCGGGTTCGAGACGGTCGACAAGACCTTCGAAGCGGCTCCCGGCGTATACATCATTTCCCTGGTTTCGGACGCGCCCGGCACCAGGGAGCTGCGCGAACTCTCCCTGGCGATCCGCACGCCGCAGGGTCTCGCGCTGATCGTCGGCTGCTCCCACCCGGGAATCGAGAGGATCGTCGCGGAGGCCAGATCCATCGACCCCCGCATCCATGTCTTGTTCGGCGGCATGCATCTTCCTGCCGCGCCGGATGCCGAGATCGCACGAGTCGCCTCTTCGCTGCGCGACGAGCTTCGCGTCGAGACGCTCGCGCCCGGTCACTGCACCGGCGAGCCGGCGTTCGCATTGTTCAGAAAGATCTGGGGAGAGCAGTACCGGTACGCAGGCGTGGGCGAAGTGCTCGCCTTGCCTTGAGCGCGAACGACCGCGGATGCGGTGCGCTCGCCAATGCCGGATCAGCGCGGGATCAGGATCGCGCCGGAAACGGTGACGGTGATGCGGCTGGTGCCGCCTTCCACGGGCGGTGGGGAGGCGGCCTCGGCGGCCATCGCCTTCATCGCCATTACCGG
>DASRFY010000177.1:0-10457 GCA_035651315.1 Burkholderiales bacterium | reverse complement strand
CGCGAGGTACTTGGCGTGCAGACCTGCGAGGTACGGATTTGGCTCACGGCCAACGCCCGAAGGTCCGTGGCAGTTCGCGCACGCCGGGACCCGCAGGTCGTTATCGCCGTGTGTGGCGAGCATGCGGCCGCGCGCGGGCACCTCGTCCGACTTCGCCTTGGCGTCGGCCGCGGAGACCGCGAGCTGCGCAAAATACTCCGCGAGCTGCGCGCGCTGCTGGGGCGTGAGCCCCTTCGCAATCGGCGTCATCACCTCGTGATGGCGCCGTCCTTCGGCATAAGCGTCGAGCTGGCGCACCAGGTAAAGGCGTGGCTGTCCCGCGAGCGGCGGCACCCCCTTAGCCTGCCCTTCTGTCCCGTGGCACTGCGCGCAGGCCGCGACCCCACTGGGTTGTGCCTGCACCTGCGAAAGGACAAAGAACGCAACCGCGAAGAGCAGCAGCTTCACACGAGCGGCCCCGGGGACTTTAGATAGCGCCTCACGATCGCATCGGCAGCCCAGTAGGCCAGCGCGCCGACCGTTCCGGTGGGGTTGTATGAGGCGTTCTGCGGAAAGCAGGAGGCGCCGATGACGAACACGTTCGGCAGGTCCCAGCTCTGCAGGTAGCGGTTCACGACGCTGGTCGCCGGATCGGTGCCCATCACCGTGCCGCCGGTGTTATGGGTCGATTGATAGACGGTCGCGTTGTACGGGCCCTTGCGCGGGTCGCCGACGACCTGCTTCGCGCCCATCGCGTTCGCGATCTCGACCGCCCGCTCGGTGCAGTAGGCCGACATGCGCAGATCGTTGTCGGGAAAATCGAACGTCATGCGCAGGAGCGGCAAGCCCCACGCGTCCTTGTATGTCGGATCGAGGTCGAGGTAATTCGCGCGCGAGGCGACGGAGCTGCCATGAACGTTGAGCGAGCTCGTGTGGTTGTAATGCCGCGCGACCGCCTTCTTCCATTCCGAGCCCCAGGCCGGCGTGCCCGGCGGCACGGGGTGGAACTCGATCGGCCGACCGTGCGTCATGATTTCGCCGATGTACGCGCCGCCCACGAAGCCGAGCTTGCCGTGGTCGAAGTGGTCGGACGAGAAATCCGAAAGCATGGTGCCGTTCGAGCCGGAGCGCATAAACGGATTGATGTTTACCGACTCGTCGTAGAACACCTGCACGCCGCTCGTGGTCTGGTAGCAGTAGTTGCGCCCCACCACGCCCTGTCCGCTCTGCGCATCGTACGGGCGGCCAACGCCCGAGACGAGCAGCATGTGGACGTTGCTTAGCGCATACAGCGCGACGATCACGAGTTGCGCCGGCTGCTCGAACTCGCGCCCTTGGGCGTCGACGTACGTCGCGCTTGTTGCACGCCTCGCCGCCTTGTCGAAGTTAATCCGCAGGACCTGGCATTGCGTGCGTAGCTCATAGCCCGACTGCTTGAAAAGCACGGGCAGCAGCGCGGTCTGCGGCGAACCCTTGGCGAAGTGCTCGCAGCCGAAGCGCTCGCAAAAGCCGCAGAACGTGCACGTGTGGAGCTGCAGGCCTTCCGGATTGGTGTAAGGCCGGCTCATGTTCGCCGAGGGCTGCGGATACGCGTGGTAGCCGAGCGATTCGGCCGCCTTGCGGAAGCGCGCCGAGCCGTAAGGCTCCTTCTGCGGTGGATTCGGATACTCCCGCGCGCGCGGGTCCTCGAATACGTTGCCGCCGGCGATCTTTTTCCCGCGCAGATTGCCCGCCTTGCCGGAGATGCCGAACAGGTATTCGAAGCGATCGTAATGAGGCTCGAGATCGGCGGCGCTCACGCCCCAATCCTGGAAGGTAAGCTCCGGCGGCGTGAAGCTCTTTCCGTAGCGCTCCGTGATGTGCGAGCGCATGCGAAAGTCGGTATCGACGAAACGGAAGGTCTGACCATTTCCAGTGCACGGCGGAGCCGCCGACGCCGGTGCCGGGTAGAAAGCCCTCGAGCCGACGCAGAGGCAGCGCCGTCTCGCCGCTATGGTTACGGAAGGTGAGCGTCTCCTTGGCGGTGTCCTGCATCAGGCCTTTGCGCACCGCGTAGCGCAACTCGTCGTGCATGGCCGGACCCTGGAAATCGGGTACCGTCGAGCGCGGCTCGCCTCGCTCGAGCGCGACCACGTGACGGCCGGCGCGCGTCAGCTCTAGCGCGAGAATGCTGCTCACCAGGCCGCCGCCCAGTATCAGCACCTCGGACTCCTTTAGCCGCGTCGCCATTATTTGCGCCTCACGGTGTTGCCGGCAGAGGCATCCGGATGGATATGGATGTGCCCGCGTGCATCCTGTCCCAAGCTCATCGGCGGCGCGTCGAACTTCACGCCGTGCCGGTCGACGAGTTCGTAATAGTTGGCGTACGCGCCCGGGAAGCCGATCAGCTTCCAACCCACCATGTCACGGTTGCCGCCGTACACCGGGTCGGAGAAGAAACCCTCGATAGTGAGAGCGAGCAGCGTCTCGAAGAACACGTTCGACGGCACGCCATTGAGGTCGCGCTTGTTCTTGTGCAGGGCATCGAGATAGGCGTCCTGCTTCTGCACCGGCATTTGCGCAAAGCCGCTGTCGAGCGCACGCAAGGCGTTGCGAAATAGCTCGGCCGGCGTGAATGGAAGTTGATAACCCTGTCCCGCCGTCCCCTGACGCCAAGGTCCGCTGCGATAAAGACGCTCCCCGGCGCCCCAACGACCCGCAAGCTGGCGATCAATGAAAGTCGGTACGCCGGCCTCTTGCGCGCCCGGGCCGAGCTCATCCCGCGGGATCAGCCGCGCAACAGCCGCTTCAACGAACGAAGCTTCCTGCGCGTTGAAAAAGCTGTAAGTCGTGCGCTTCGACTGCGCGTCCGCCGAGAGGGGTACTGCAGCCGCAAGCCCTGCGGCGCCCGCGGCCCTGAACAGACGGCGACGCGAAGGATCGTGTGGTTTCACGAAGGAACGGATGATTGGCGCGCGCCAATGCCTTCGCTATCGTCGAAACTTCAAAACCTGGGTCATCGGTTCACTTACCGTGGTTCTTGCCGCTGTCTCGTTGAAACAATGACCGGCGCCCCGCAATTGAGGTGATAGCGCAAGCCCGAGCAGGGGTCGATGATCGCGCTTCCAATGGAGAGAGATATGCGCGCCTCGACGCTGCCGGTTTTGCTCATTTCCGTTCTGCTCGCCTGCTGCGCTTTGTTCGCTAACGCACAAAGCACCGAGGTGCGAACCGGAGCCACCGCCATTGCCGACGACTGGAAGACCGATGCCCCGGGCGTGCGCCGCCTAATCAAACCGTCCGACCTGCCGGCGCCGCCGAAGACCGTCGGGGACCCCGAAGGGTCGGTCGCTAGCAATGTGAAGGTGGTCGCGCCGCCGCAGGGCGCGGCGCCGAAAGTACCCGAGGGCTTTGCCGTGCAGGTATTCGCCAGCGGCTTCAAGCAGCCACGCACCCTGCGCATCGCACCGAACGGCGACATATTCCTGTCGGAGAGCGGCACCGGGCGCGTGCTCGTGTTCCCGGCAGACTCCGGTGGCGCAGCGGCGGGCGGCACCGCCGAGAAGCGCGACGTATTCGCCGAGAACCTCGATCGGCCCTACGGCATCGTGTTCCAGCCGCCCGACAATCCGCAGTACGTCTACGTGGCGGCAGCGAACCAGGTCGTGCGCTACCCGTACCGCGACGGCGAGATGAAGGCGGCGGGTCCGGCCGAGGTGGTGATTGGCAACATGCCGACGAAGCGGCACTGGACGCGCGACCTCGCAATCTCGCGCGATGGCAAGCGCCTGTTCCTCTCCGTAGGCTCGGGGTCCAACCTAGCCGGCGACATGACTACCGCGATGAGCCGCGACAGGATCCGCCAGCTCGAGAAGACCCATGGTCGTGGCGCGGCCTGGGGGGCGGAAGAGAACCGCGCCGTGGTGCGCGTCTTCGATCCTGAGGGCAACCGGATTCGCAACTACGCCACCGGGCTGCGCAACTGCTCGGGCCTGGCGATGCAGCCCGGAACGGACAATTTGTGGTGCGTAGTCAACGAGCGCGACCACCTCGGCCCGAACCTCGTACCCGACTTCATGGCGCAAATGCAGGACGGGGCGTTCTACGGCTGGCCGTGGTACTACATCGGCGACCATGAAGATCCGGCTCTCAAAGGAAAACGTCCCGATCTCAAAGGCCATGTGCGAGCGCCCGAGGTGCTCTTCCAGGCGCACTCCGCCGCGCTGAGCGTGGCGTTCTATGACGGCGATGCCTTCCCCGCCGAATACCGCGGCGATGCATTTGTCGCGCTGCACGGCTCGCACAGCCGCCCCGACAGGACCGGCTACAAGGTGATCCGCGTGCGCATGCAGGACGGCAAGCCGACCGGCGAGTACGAGGACTTCATGACCGGCTTCGAGATCGACAATGACACGGTCTGGGCAAGGCCCGCCGGCGTCGCGGTCACCAAGGACGGTGCGCTTCTCGTGAGCGACGATGCGAACGGCACGATCTTCCGCGTTACGCGCACGTCCGGAAAGTGATGGAGCCGCACTTCAGGAGGAGGCAGGCGCGGCCGCGCGACGCTCGATGTCGGAGTCGGCGTAGCCTGCCTATCGGGTGTTGAAAGGAGAGCACCGTGACTGACTCCCGCAAAGCGGCAGGCTCCACGACGAGCACCGGCGCGCCGGCGCCGAGCGACCGCAATTCGCTGACCGTCGGACCCGACGGCCCGATCCTCCTTCACGACGTGCACTTCCTCGAGCAGATGGCGCACTTCAACCGGGAGAAGGTTCCCGAGCGCCAGCCCCATGCCAAGGGCGCGGGGGCGTTCGGTGTTTTTAAGACGACCGAAGACGTCTCGCGCTTCACCAAAGCCGCGCTTTTCCGCCAAGGCGCGACGACCGAAATGCTGGCGCGTTTCTCCACGGTGGCAGGCGAAATGGGGAGTCCCGATACCTGGCGCGACGTACGGGGGTTCTCCCTGAAGTTCTACACCAGCGAAGGCAATTACGACCTCGTCGGCAACAACACGCCTATCTTCTTCGTGCGCGACCCGATGAAGTTTCCGCACTTCATCCGCAGTCAGAAGCGCCTGCCCGACTCGGGCCTGCGCGACAATCACATGCAATGGGATTTCTGGACCAGCAATCCCGAGTCGGCGCACCAGGTCACCTATCTGATGGGCGAGCGCGGCCTGCCGCGCACGTGGCGAAACATGAACGGCTATGGCTCGCACACGTTTATGTGGGTCAATGCGGGCGGAGAGAAGTTCTGGGTGAAGTACCACTTCCACACGAACCAGGGCATGGCGTTCTTCACCAACGCGGAAGCTGCAGCAATGGCGGGCTCGGACGCCGACTTCCATCGCCGCGATCTCTTCCAGGCGATCGCGCGCGGCGAACATCCGAGCTGGACGCTGTCGGTGCAGGTCATGCCCTATGCGGAGGCGAAGAGTTACCGCATCAATCCGTTCGACCTGACCAAGACCTGGCCGCACAGGGACTACCCCCTGATCAAGGTCGGCACGATGACGCTCGACCGCAATCCGGAAAACTTCTTCGCGCAGATCGAGCAGGCCGCCTTCTCGCCCGGCAACACGGTGCCCGGCATCGGCCTGTCGCCCGACAAGATGCTGCTCGGGCGCGCCTTCGCCTACAACGACGCGCAGCGCAATCGAATCGGCACGAACTTCCATCAGTTGCCGGTCAACCGTCCGAAGGTGCCGGTGAATACCTACATGATGGACGGACAGATGGCGTACGAGCACAGCGGCGGTGCGCCGGTGTACGCGCCGAACAGCGGCGGCCGGCCCTGGGCCGATGAGGCAGGAGGCGTGGCCGATGGCTGGGAAGCCGACGGCGAGATGGTGCGCTGCGCCTACACGCTGCGACCCGATGACGACGATTTCACCCAGCCGGGGACCCTGGTGCGCGAAGTTTTCAACGATGCCCAGCGGCGCCAGCTCGTCGATACGGTCGCCGGCAGCCTGCTTGGCGGCGTGCGCCAGCCTGTACTCGGCCGCGCCTTCGAATACTGGCAGAGCATCGACCGCGAGACCGGACGGCGAATCGCGGAGAAAGTGCGCGCCGGAACGGCCCCCAAGCCAGCCGAAGGCATGGGCGAGCGCTGATGTCTCACCTGCCCAGCGGTTTCTAGCAGTCAGGGCCGGAGGATGATCGAGCTCGTAATCGAGCAGCGCCGTCGCGACCTCGGCGGCTTCGAAGTGGGACGCGTACTGTCCTTCGCGAAGCGTCGCATGGTCGGCCCGTTCGTGTTCTTCGACCACATGGGACCGGTCGGCCTCGCGACGCTCACCTATCTCTTCGAAGGCGAGATCATGCATCGCGACAGCGTCGGCTCCGAGCAAGGCATCCAGCCGGGCGAAGTGAACTGGATGATCGCCGGCCGCGGCATCACGCATTCGGAGCGCTTCGAGCGCGCGCGCCGCGAGGGTGGCCGGATGAACGGCATCCAAGCCTGGGTCGCCCTGCCGACGGAGCACGAGGAGACCGATCCGTCCTTCGCTCACCATGCGGCCGCCGAATTGCCCATCTTTAAGCAGCGCGGCGCTCGGGCGCGGCTGATCGCCGGCGAAGCGATGGGCGCGCGCTTGCCGACGGAGCGCGCGTCGAGGCGGCCAACTATCCCGAGCGCGCCGCCTATGTCGCCGCCGGGCCGGCCCGTGCTCTTCACCGCTGCCGGGCCCGCCGTGCTTATGCTTCTCGGCGGCGAGCCCGTCGGCGAGCGCTTCATCGATTGGAATTTCGTCTCGTCTTCGAAAGAGCGCATCGCGCAGGCCAAGGCCGACTGGCGCGCCGGCCGCATGAAGTTGCCGGATCTCGATAACGGCGAGAGTATCCCGCTGGCGCCCGAGCCGGGCGCCCCGGCCAATCCTATGTCGTAAAGTCGCGACCGGGCGGCGTTGCCTACCGGGGACCGTGCTCGTCGCGCTGCTGGGGGTGCGCAGTAACCTGCGCTTTCGCTCTGCGTCGTGAGTCGCTGTCACCACCTCAGGAGCTCTGTGCAGCTCTGGCGGAAGGAAGACATGGTGATGCGCATCGTGCTGCTGTGCCTGCTCAGCCTCTCGGCACTCGCCGACGAGGTACGGCTGAAGAACGGAGATCGGATCACTGGCGAGATCCGCGAAGTGACGCGCGAGCGCGTCATCGTGCGTGCTGACTATGCGCGCCGGATCTCCATCGAGCTCGACGAAGTGCAATCAGTCGCCATCGTCGACGCCGATGGCAACGTGCACGAGATCGGCCCGCTGGAAGTACCGGTACTGAACCTCAAGGCTCAGCGCGACATGCCGGGAGTCGACTACACGGGGCGCGTCTTCGGCTCCGCAGTCTACGAGCGCGGCGACGCACCGACCGACCGTCTGTTCCTGCGCGGCGAGCTGATCGCGCGGGCGCGCGAGTACCGCTATGAACTTTCCGGCCGGATCGAGCGACGCGCCGAGCCGCCCACGGAGGCGAGTACCGCCGGGTTGGCGGAGGGGAACTACGACCGCTTCCTCGACTCGCGCCGCTTCGTCTATGTGCGGGCCTCCCTCGAGCACGATCGCCCGAAGGATCTCGACCTGCGCGCAACCGCGGGCGTCGGCTATGGCCTGCAGGTGTTGGAATCGCGCACCGTGAGCCTTTCGCTGCGCGGGGGCCTAGACTACGTGGCCGATCAGCGGTTCGTGGGCGAGGATAGCCACTACCCTGCCCTCGGCTGGGGCGTGAAGGCGAGCTTTTTGCCGCGCCGGAGGGACCTCGAGCTCTTCCACGAGCAGGACGGCTTCTGGAATCTTGAGAACACCCGGATCGTGATCGTGCGCTCAAGAAGCGGGCTGCGGGTGCCGATTGTCGAGCACCTGAAGGCGAGCGTGCAGCTCAAGCTCGACTGGGAGCGCAGTCCTTCGCCGCGCCAGCGCTCGACCGATAGCACACTGCTCTTTGGCCTGGACTACGATTTCTGATGAAGCGCCACGCGATCACGCCGGCGCAGGCACTGGCGCTTTCGCTCACCGCGGCGCTCGCCATCGTGGCGCTGAAATGGGGCGCGTGGTGGACTACGGGCTCGGTCGGCTTTCTTTCGGACGCGCTGCACTCGCTCGTCAACGTGGCCGGCGCGGGCTTCGCCTGGCTCATGGTGCTGTTCGCGCGCCGGCCGCCGAGCGCCGCATATCCGTTCGGCTACGGCAAGGCGGAATACTTCTCCGCCGCCTTCGAAGGCGGCCTGATCGCCGCCGCGGCCGCTGGAATCCTCTTCGCCGTCGGCGAGCGCATTGCGCACCCGCACGTGCTGGCGCCGCTCGGCACCGGCACGGGGCTTTCCGTGCTCGCCGCATGCCTCAATCTGGCGGTGGCGCGCGTTCTCATCCGCGTCGGCCGCGCCCACCATTCGCTCGCCACCGAAGGCGACGGCCGCCACCTGATGGCGGATGTGTGGATTACGGCCGGGGTGATCCTAGGCGTTGGCGCGGCCGGCCTCACCGGATGGCTGTGGCTCGACATCGCGGCGGCGCTCCTCGTGGCGGTCAATCTTATTCGCGTCGGCTGGTTGCTCGTATCGCGATCGCTCGCCGGTCTTCTCGACGCGGCCTGGCCGGGCGAGGACATCGAGCGCATGCAGGTCAGGCTGCGGGCCCTCGAGTCCCAAGGCGCGAGCTTCGGCCCGCTGCGCACGCGCCGCTCGGGCGCCTGGAGGTTCGCGACAGTCGAGCTGCGCGTTTCGCCGGGCTGCACGGTCGAGCGCGCCGATGCGATCGCCAAGTCCGCCGAACGCGAAGCTTCGGAGGAAGGCGCCGCTCTGCTCGTGCGCATCGTGCCCGCCGATGCCTGATTGCAAGATCGTTCACGACAGAACCGGTGTCACCGTGTTGGGAACGCCCACCGCGATCCAGAGGCTTTCCGGATCCTGCTCGCGCAGGGGGTGCGCGGGCGATTCGATGCGCAGCACTTCGAGTGTCGGGCTTACGCTCGCGGGTAAAGAGAGGATCAGTACACCACGCACTCCGGCGGCAAGCGCACGGTAAACCGGCTGCCGCGGTTCAGGGTGCTCTCGACCGAAACCGTGCCGTCCATCATCGCCACGAGGCGCCGGCAGATGGCGAGGCCCAATCCCCAGCCGCGCTTTTCAGCGTCGGTCGCCACCCGAAGCTGTGCAAACTCTCCGAAGATCCGATCCAGGTTTTCCGGCGCGATGCCGACGCCGGTATCCGAGACACTGATCAGAACCGCTCGGTCGGCTGCGATTTCGCTGCTCACCGTGACGCCGCCCGCGTCCGTGAATTTTATTGCATTCATCACCAGGTTGCGCACGACTCGAGCGAGCTTCACCTTGTCCGAACGCAGGCGAATCGGCGCCTCGGCGGGCCTGAGCTCGAGACTCAAACCCTTCGCACGCGCCAGAGGCTGGAAACCTTGCAGCTCCTGCGCAAGCAGCTCGCCGAGCACGAATTCGCTCGTATGTGCGGCGACGCGGCCGGAATCGATGGCAGAGATGTCGAGCACGTCGGCAACCATGTCGGACATGGAAAGCGCGCTCGTCTGGAGACTTCGCGCCAGCTCCGGGACTCGCGCGGCGAGCGCCGGATCGTCCGCCGTATGCCTGATCAGATCGGCCATCACGTTGATCGTCGTCAATGGCGTGCGCATATCGTGCGATACGGATGCCAGCAGCCGGCTCTTGCGCGTGCTTGCCTGTTCCGCTTCCGTGCCCCGCATGTCGAGGGCGTCCGCAGCCAAGGTGAGCACATGCAGCAGCGACGCTATCAGCAGCAGCGTAGCGCAGGCCAGAACCCGGTCCACGAAGAACGGCTCGCGCAGCGTGAAGGCTCCGGGTGGTATCTGGAGCGCGTACACGGCGAAGGTCGACGCGACGAGCAGCAGCGTGAGCAGCCAGATCAGGCGACGGTTGCGCGCAGCAGCGGCGACGACCAGAGGCAGGCTGTAGAGGATCGCGACGTTGAGCTCGATCCACGTATCCCAGTCTATGTATATCTCAACGGCTGCAAGCAGCAGCGCCGAGACGGCGAGGAGCGTTCGAGCACGATGACCTAAGAAATACAGCCTTGCCGGCATGCATGTTCCTATGCAGTCTCGAATACGTTACTCTTTGCACAACCGGATCGAAACCAGAAGTGCGAAACGTGCGCAGCGTTCTTATAGCGGACGACGATGCCAGCTTGCGAAGCGCGCTTAAGCTGGCGCTCGAAGCGAATGGCTATGAGGTGCGGCTGGCCGCGAATGGGGGCGAAGCCCTGAAGCTGCAGCGCAAAGCCCCTTCGGACGTCCTCATCACGGATCTCTTCATGCCGGAATCCGACGGCTTTGAAGCGATCGACGGCTTCCGCAACGGATTTCCTGGCACGAAGATCATTGCGATGTCGGGCGAAGGCAAGCGCGCCAAGCACGAGTACCTGCCCGCCGCTGCGCTGATCGGCGTCGATGCGACGCTAAAGAAACCGTTTCAAGTCGCAGCACTCTTGCAGGTCTTGCGCTCTCTGGGCATCTAGCGGGTTCTTT
>DASRFY010000176.1:0-2270 GCA_035651315.1 Burkholderiales bacterium | reverse complement strand
GCGCTCGGGTTGTCCGCCGCGCATCGGAGGGGCGTGGTGCACCGCGACTTCAAGCCCGACAACGTGCTGGTGGGTAAGGACGGCCGTATCCGGGTGACCGACTTCGGCGTGGCCCGGCTCGAAGGACGCTACGGCGAGCCGGCGAATCTGCCCGCCGGCAACTGGCCGGCGACGGCGGCGCTCACCGCACCGGGTGCAGTGATGGGGACCCCAGCCTACATGGCGCCCGAACAGATCGAAGGCAAACCAGCTGACGCGCGCGCGGATCTCTTCTCGTTTTGCGTAACCCTGTACGAGGCGCTCTATGGCGAGCGGCCTTTTGCCGGAGAAACGCTACAGGAGGTGCGCGCAGAAATCGCCGCGGGGCGAGTTCGTGCACCGTCCGCAGCTGCGCGCGTGCCGTCATGGCTGCGCCGGGCGCTCCTGCGGGGGCTCGAATACGACCGCGCGCGCCGGTTCGAGTCGATGGACGAGCTGCTGATCGCGATGGCGGGCGATCCACGCGCTCGTCTGCGGAGGTTCGCACTGGCGGCGCTGGCTGCCCTCGCCATCATCGGCATCGGATACTTCGTGGCGAAGCCGCGGCCCAGCGCCTCGGGACCGCTTGCAGTCGCGGTGCTGCCCTTCGTGAACCTGGGCGGGGATGTGGAGAGTGAATCGTTCAGCAACGGCATGACCGAAGAGCTGATGAACGCGCTTGCGCAACTTCCCGGTGTTCGCGTGGCGGCGCGCAGTTCCTCGTTCGCCTTCAAGGGAAAGAATCCGACGCTTGCCGACGTAGGGGAGAAGCTGGGAGTGACGCACGTGATCGAGGGCAGCGTGCGCCGCACCCAGGACCGCGTGCACATTGCCGTCCGGCTGGAAAACGTGGCTGACGGGAGCCAACTCTGGGCGGCTGACTACGAGGAAGCGCTGGCGGATGTGTTCAGGGTACAGGGCAAACTGGCGCGTTCCATCGCCTTGGCGCTCGACATCCGCGCTCCGGCTGGTCCGGCGCGACCGGCCCCCAACATGCAGGCCTACGAACTGTATCTGCGCGGCAAGTACAACTGGACGCTGCGTACCGGGCGTCCTCCGGCGCGGAGGAACATCGAGGCGGTGGAGGCGTACGAAGCCTCCTTGGCCCTCGACCCCAGCCATGCGCCGGCGTGGACCGGCCTGGCGGAGGCCTATGCGATGCTCGGCGCGTGGGAGGGCGGCGCCCTGGCGCCTTCGGTAGCATTTCCCAAGGCCAAGGAGGCCGCGCAGAAGGCGTTGCAGATCGACCCGCAGCTGGCCGAGGCGCACTCGGTGCTCGGGTACGTGCTGGCACATTACGATCGTGCCTACGCGGATTCAGAGCGCGAGTTCCAGACGGCACTGCGCCTGCGGCCCGACCTGCCGGGCACGCACCATTGGTACTCGCATCTGCTCGTCGCTATGGGGCGCCGGGAGGAGTCGCTGCGGGAAAGCTTGCGCATGGTGGAGCTGGATCCGGCGGGAATCCGCGATGTCACGTCGAGCATTCACCTCGCCTGGCATTACTTCTTCGCGCACGAGCCGGAGGAGGCACGGCGCTTCTCCACCGAGGCGGCGCGCCAGGACAAGAATGTCTGGTTCCCCTGGTTCGTCTCCCTCGCCGAGTTGCAGCTGGGCAATCCCGCGGAAGCGATACGCATGCTGCAGTTACCCGCGATCCGCGAGCAGTCGTTTACCTTCGTCGATTCGGAAATGGCGCTCGCCAAGGCTGCGCTGGGCCGGAGCGGCGAGGTGCGCGAGATAGAACGCAAGCTGCTCGCCGCCCGCGAGAAGCGCTACGTGGAGGCGTACGACCTTGCGCTAGTGCGTCTTGCGCTCGGCGACCATGCCGCTGCCCTGCGGCTCTTGCGCGAGACGATAGACGAGCGTTCCTCATGGGCGATCTACCTGGCCGTGGATCCTCGGTTGCAGCCGCTTTCGCGCGAGCCTGAATTTGCGGAAATCTTGAGACTCGCCGGGCTCAGCCAAGTGGCGACATCCACGAAATAGTCCGCATGCGCGGCGCTGCCGTACGGTTTGCCACGAGCCCCGAAATTGAGGCGGGACATGACGGAACCAGGTGGTGAGCGGCGTACTTATTCGCGCGCAGCTGCGAAAGCCATTCCTCACGTGAGGCGTTGGACGACGCCGTCGAGGACTTCGTGATGCGCCGACCAGACGACCGCAATCTCGTGCGCGTGCGGGGATCGAACGTCAGAACGACACGGGCAGCAAGGCACAAGTCGCTCTGGCCACTCGAAGACCCACTCGGA
>DASRFY010000175.1:0-12670 GCA_035651315.1 Burkholderiales bacterium | reverse complement strand
GCGACGAGGGCGAGCAGCCACCACTGTTTCTTATTGCGCACAAGCCCGCCCGCGTTGCGTGTCCGCCCGCAGCCCCAGCGCCTGGTCGACGGAAAAGTCCGGACCATTCACGATGCGCCGGAAATACGAGACATGCGCGTCCGATTCCTCGGGCCAGTTCGCGCGGAACTCGCGGACGAAGGCGGCGTGGTCGTAGTCCACGCGGATCGCATCGACGAACACTCCGCGCAGGACGGTGCCGTAGAGGCGCAATTCGGGGCGGGCAGGGCGGGTGGAGATGCGGGTGACGACGCCGTGCGTCGCGGCGGAGAAATTCGGCATGCCCGCGGTGCCGTTGTTGATCACCGCACGCGGCCCGTCGGCCGTGACGAGCTCGCGCAAGGCGGGCAGACAGGTGTGACTGCTGGCGAAAAGCGATACGCCGGCGCGCGGGAAAAGCTCGGCGAGCCAGCGCTGCGCGTCGGGGGCGTGCAGGGAATCGTGGGCGAAGCGCCAGCCGGCGAGCGACGCGAAATCGCCGTGCACGATGGCGACGCGGCAGCCGTCGATCTCCGCCACGCAGTACATTGGCAATGCGGCGAGCCGGTCGCGCAGGGCGGGGAAGGCGCGCGAGGCGTTTCTCAGGCGCTGCAGGATGCGGTTCGAGCGCTCGACGTCCGCGTCGCTCACGCTCTCCGGATAGGCGCAGCCGCAGCCCGCCCGCTCGTCGTCGGAGGCAAGCTCGGTCTCGACGTTGCCGCGCAGCGCGACGTGCCGTAGCACGGCGTCGTTCACGGCGGGAAACCCGGCGGGATCGACGTTGAACCAGTTGAAGTCGCCGTTGAAGACCAGGGTGGCGTCCGGCTCGGCGAGGCTGCAGAGCGCGGCGAGCGCCTGGCGGTTGCCGTACAGGCCGCCCACGACGTAAAGGGTACGGGCGCGCAGCTGCGCCGGGCCGGCGAAGGCTTCCGCCGGGTATCGATAGGAAGGCGGGCAGCTGCGGCCTGGCTGCTGCGTCAGGCGGGCCCGGTCATACGCCTGCATGAGATCGGCGGCAGAAGGCCGGCGGTGCGCCGCGCCCGCCGGCGGAGGTTGGCGCCGGGCGCCGGGATGCCCGGAACAACGGCGCGGTGTTCGGCGGTGTCATCTCGGCCGCAGTCAGGCGGCAAGCGCGCCGGAACAGGACGAGCCCTGGCCGGCGGTGCAACCGAAGCAGTGGTCGCGCACCGCGATCGGGTTGCCGGCGAGGTCGCGGCCGATCAGGTCGGCGAGCTTGGGCCGGCGTTTTCCATCGACCAACAGCGGCAGGCCGAGCATCTGGTTGAAGTCGCAGTCGTAGACATTGCCTTGCCAGTCCACCGAGATCAGCGACCGGCACATCACCGAATCGAGGTTCTCATCGCGGTGCGCCTCCTTGAGCAGCCGCATGTAGGCGCCGAACTGGCCCTTCGAGATGAGCGTGCTTCCGAAGCGCTGGATCGGCATGTTGGCGAGCGTGTACAGGCGGTTGAACTCGACACCGTATTTCCCGCCGAGATGCGTCCTGTAGTCCCGCTCGAGTTGCGCCTGCGGCGGCGGCAGAGACGGCCCCTGCGGGTTGTAGACGAGATTCAGCACGAGCCCGCTGCCGGGCTGCGCATAGCCCAGCGCATTGAGCCGCCGCAGCACGCGGATGCTCTTGTCGAATACGCCGCTGCCGCGTTGCCGGTCGACGTTTTCCTCCAGATAGCAGGGCAGCGAGGCGATGATCTCCACGCGGTGGCGGGCGAGAAACTCGGCGAGACCTTCCTGGCCGGGCTCTTCGAGAACCGTGAGATTGCACCGATCCATCACTTTCGCGCCGAGGCTGCGCGCCTCGCCGACGAGGTAGCGGAAATGCGCATTGAGCTCGGGGGCGCCGCCGGTTACGTCCAGCGCGCCCACGCCGGCGACGCGCAGGTAGTCGACCACCGTCTGCACCGTGGCAAGGTCCATCGACTCGGTGCGGTTCGGGCCGGCGTTTACGTGGCAGTGCACGCAACTCTGGTTGCATCGGTAGCCGAGGTTGACCTGCAGGATCTCGACCCGGCGCCGACGGATGGCGGGAAAGTCGAGAGCATTCAGTCGGGGAAGAGTCGCGTGCATGAGGTTCCTGGCATTGGTTCGGGTTGATCGGGACTCTTGTGATACGGCTTGGAAGCTACGATTCCGCAACGCATCCGGATGCACCCCGGGTCAGGTTCCGAGGTCCTCCGCGAGCGGAGAACTGGCGCTTCCTGCGCTTGCGGTCGATTCTACCCGACCGTCCTCGACTCGCGATAATTGTCGTGTCGCCGCCGAGCGGGCTGCGTTGCGCGGCGGGCGATGCCGATCGACCGCCGGTTGCGGCGCGAGCGGGCAGGATCGCGTCATATAATCAATCCCTCGGGGTTCTCTACCGGGAGCAGGCATGAAGGACGGCATCGAGCGCGCATTCGAGCGCGGCCTGTGGGGCAGCCGCTTCATCGTCGTGGTGGCGGTCGTGGCCAGCATGGCGGCGGCAATCACGGTATTCTGGATCACCACCGTCGACGTGTGGTACGCCGTCGCGCACGTCCTGCGCTATGCCGATCCGTCGCTGTCCGCGGGAATACGCAAGACGCTGCACGACGACACCGTGACCCACATCGTGGAGGTGGTGGACGGCTATCTGCTGGCGACGGTGATGCTCATCTTCGCGCTCGGCATGTACGAGCTTTTCATCAGCGATATCGACGAGGCGCGCGGCTCGCGCTCCTCGAGCAGGATCCTGGTGATCGAGAACCTGGACGACCTGAAGAGCCGGCTTGCCAAGGTCATCCTGATGATCCTCATCGTGTCGCTGTTCGAACACGCGGTGAAGATGAACATCGAGACGACGTTGGACCTGCTGGCCTTCGGCGGCGCGATCGCGCTGGTGGGGCTGGCGTTGTATCTGAGCGACATGGCGGAGCGGCGCGGCAAGTTGCAGAAGGCGGAGCCGAACTCCGGCGCGGGACGGGAGTCACATTAGGGTTTTGGAGCCGCAACGAAAATTGCGGCGGTGGACCTTCGCAGATTCTTGGTAACATGGGTCCGCATCGGGGCCGCAATCCCGCGATCCCGTTTCCTGGAAGGGGCCTGACATGAGTCGCGCCTTCATCAAGGACGAATCCGAGGACCGCCCGAGCGAGGAATTGCCGGAGCGGCCGCTCAGCAGCGATCCCAACTACGTGACGCCGGAAGGCATGGCCCAGTTGCGCGCCAAGGTCGAGCAACTGGCCGCCGAGCATGCGCGGCTCAAGGAAGCGGGCCAGGACTTCGACCGACCGCGGCTTGCGGCGGTAGAGCGCGATCTGCGCTACTACCAGGCGCGGGTAGACAGCGCGATCGTCGTCGAGGTCTCCAAGGAACCGCCGGACGAAGTGCATTTCGGCGCTTCCGTGAAGGCGGAAGACGAGGAAGGCAACCTCCACCATTTCACCATCGTCGGCGAGGACGAGGCGGACGTGGCGAAAAACAAGGTGAGCTGGCGCTCGCCGCTCGCCAAGGCGCTGATCGGCGCGCGCGTCGGAGATACCGTCACCTGGAACCGCCCCGCGGGCGGCGTCAACCTGGAAGTCCTCCACATCGAGTACCCGCGCGTTAAGCGTTGAGGAGTTCCCTCCCGCTCGGGCGGGGCGGAATCCCGGCCCATTGCCTGGAACGGCCGGAAAAGCACAACAGCAGGAGGAGATCATGAGCAAATACACGCGTCGTGATGCGTTGAAGGCGATCGGCGCCGCCGCTGCGTCGACGGCGGCGGCGGGAATTCTCGCGGGGGAAGCGCAGGCCGCGAAGGCGCTGCGATTCGAGCCGGAAAAGGACGCGCAATTGCGCGTGCTGCGCTGGAAGCGCTTCGTCGCCGGCGACGAAGAGCAGTGGATGAAGAACACCGAGGCGTTCACCCGGGCGACCGGCGTGCCGGTGCGGGTGGACAGCGAGAACTTCGAGGACATTCGCCCGAAGGCGGCAGTGGCGGCGAACGTCGGCAGCGGTCCCGACATCGTGCTGGGGTGGTACGACGACCCTCACCAGTATGCCGACAAGCTCATCGAGATGGACGATCTCGCCGTGTACCTCGGCGAGAAATACGGCGGCTGGTACGACGTCGCCAAGCGCTATTGCCAGCGCGACGGGCGCTGGATCGCGATCGGGCTCGGGTTTCTCGGCGGCTGCATCGTCTACCGGCAAAGCATGGTGCGGGCCGCCGGCTTCGACAAGGTGCCCAACGACGTGGACGGCTTCCTGCGCCTGTGCCAGGCGCTGAAGAAGAAGGGCACGCCCTGCGGATTCGCGCTGGGCAACGCGGTGGGCGACGCCAATGCATGGACGTATTGGGCGCTGTGGGGGCACGGCGGCGCGGTGGTGGACCGTGAGAACCGGGTGGCGATCGATTCCAAGGGCACACGCGCCGCGCTGGAATTCGCCAAGGCGCTGTATCAGACGATGATAGAGGGCACGCTCTCATGGCTCGATCCGAACAACAACAAGGCCTTTCTCGCCGGCGACATCAGCCTGACGCTGAACGGGATCTCCATCTACTATGCGGCTAAGACGTCCAACGATCCGGCGGTGCGCAAGATCGCCGAGGACATCGGACACGTGAACATGCCGATCGGCCCGGCGGGCCACCCCACCGAGCTCAATCCCTTCACCCCGGCGTTCGTATTCAAGTACACGAAGTACCCGAACGCCGCCAAGGAGTACCTGCGCTTCATGCTCGAGAAAGAGCAATACGAGGCCTGGCAGAACGCCTCGCTCGGCTACGTGCAGCAGCCGCTGAAGGCGTATGCCAGGAATCCGATGTGGACGCGCGACCCGAAGGTCACGCCCTACCGCAACATCCCGGAGCTTACGCTGGAGGACGGCTATCCGGGCAAGCTCGGCCAGCCGTCGGCGGCGACGATGGCCGACTACGTGGTGGTCAACATGTTCGCCGAAGCCGCCTCGGGTGCCTCCAGCATCGACGCCGCGATCAAGCGTGCCGAGTCGCGCGCGCGCCGCTACTACCGGAGCTGAAAAGGGCCCCGTGATGCTCGATCTGCGCATCGACAACGCGCTGCTCTACGACGGCACCGGCGCGGAGCCGGGCGGCCATTCCCTCGGCGTGAAGGACGGCCGCATTGCCGCGATCGGCCGCTTCGAGGGCGAGGCGGCGCAGCGCATCGACGCCAGCGGCCTGGCGCTCATGCCGGGAATCATCGACACGCACACCCATTACGACGCCCAGATCACCTGGGACGGGTTCGCCAATCCTTCGCCGGCGCTGGGGGTGACGACGGTGATCATGGGCAACTGCGGTTTTACCATTGCGCCCTGCCGCCCACCCGACCGCGACCTGACGATGCGCAATCTCACCCATGTCGAAGGCATGTCGCTCGACGCGTTGCGCGCCGGCATCGACTGGGGCTTCGAGAGCTTCCCGGAATATCTCGACATGATCGAGCGGAAGGGGGTGGGGCCGAACGTCGCCTGCTTCGTCGGCCATTCCGGCGTGCGCACCTTCGTCATGCGCCAGGATGCGGCCAAGCGTGCCGCGACCGCCGACGAAGTCGCCCGGATGCGGCGCATCGTGCTCGAGGCCATGGAAGCCGGCGCCTGCGGGTTCTCCACTACCCGGTCCTATCAGCACAACGGCGAAGCGGGAATCCCGATGCCTTCGCGCCTGGCGGACGATCAGGAAATGCTGGCGCTGTCCGGGGCGCTGCGAGAGGGCCGCAAGGGCCTGTTGATGATGACCAAGGCTTCGGACACGCCGGTGCCCTGGATCGAATCGCTGGCCGCCGCCGCCGATCGTCCCTACCTCGTCGCCGCGCTGCTGCACTCCAATCTCACGCCCGAGGCGACGTTCGAAGACCTGCAGCACATCGCCGCGGCGCGCAACCGCGGCCGGCAGATGTATGGCGCGGTCTCGGCGTGCCCGCTCAACTTCGAGTTCACCCTGCATGAGCCGTATGTGTTCGAAGGGCTCGCCGCCTGGCAGCCGCTGATGAAGATGAGCGAGGCGGAAGTAAAAAAAGCGCTGGCCGCCCCGGCGTTTCGCGCGCGGTTGAAGGAAGAGCTGTCGAAGCGCGCGCGGCGCATGTTCACCGGGGAGTGGGACAAGGCCTTCGTCGCCCAGGCCGCCGATCCCGGAAATGCCGGCATGGAAGGGCAATCCATCGAGGCGCTCGCGCGCCGCGCCGGCGCGCACCCGGTCGATTTCCTGCTCGACCTCGCGCTCTCCGAAGACCTCGACACGCTGTTCACCGCCACGCTGCTGAACTCCGATGAGAGCGCGGTCGGCAGGATGCTCAAGGACCCGAATGCAATCGTGTCGCTGTCGGACGCAGGCGCGCACCTGACTTTCCTGTGCGACGCCGGCTTCGGGCTGCACCTGCTCGGCTACTGGGCGCGCGACAAGAAGCTCATGCCGCTCGCGAGCGCGGTGCGCAAGCTCACTTCCGAGCCGGCGCGGCTGTTCGGCATCCGCGGCCGCGGCACGCTCGAGGTCGGCAACTGGGCCGATCTGCTGCTGTTCGATCCGGGCAGCGTCGGGCGCGGAGCCTCGAAGCGCGTCTACGATCTGCCGGCCGGCGCCTCGCGCATCGATTCGCCGGCGCTCGGCGTGCATGGCGTGTGGGTGAACGGCCGGCTCGTCGCCGACCGCGACGGCCTGCGCAAGGACGCGCCGCGCGCCGGGCGGGTGCTGCGGGAATTTTCCGTGTGACCAACGGGAAAGAGTGCGAAACACGAAGACGCGAAGTGCGAAAGATCATGCGAACTGACCGGTGAACCCGGCGCCGCCGGGCGCCACTGCATACGGGTAGCTGAACGCCGGGGTGCCGTCGAGATCCTTTATCCTGGGATCGGGTACTGCGGGGCAGCCACCGACGAACACGGGCGGCGCAATGCAACGTCCCTTTGCGGGCTGGTGGGCGCGCCGGTTGCTCGATAAGGCTTTTCGGTCCGCGGGGTCGGTAGAATCCGGTCATGGGACCGCTTTCCGACCTCAAGGTACTGGAACTCGGGCAACTGATCGCCGGGCCGTTCTGCACCCGTCTTCTCGCCGAGTTCGGCGCGCAGGTGATCAAAATCGAATCGCCCGACGGCGGCGATCCGCTGCGCCAGTGGCGCAAGCTCTACGAGGGCACCTCGCTGTGGTGGTTCGTGCAGGCGCGCAACAAGAAATCCGTCACCGTCAACCTCAGAGTGCCGGCCGGGCAGGAGATCGTGCGCAGGCTCGCGAAGGCTGCCGATGTCGTGGTGGAAAACTTCCGGCCCGGCGCGATGGAGAAGTGGGGGCTCGGCTACGAAGAACTGTCGCGCGAGAATCCCGGGCTGGTCCTGGTGCGTCTTTCCGGCTACGGGCAGAACGGGCCGTACCGCGACCGCCCCGGCTTCGGCGCCATCGGCGAGGCGATGGGAGGCCTGCGTTTCGTTACCGGCTATCCCGATCGCCCTCCGGTGCGGGTCGGAATCAGCCTGGGCGATGCGGTCGCGGCGCTGTACGGTGCGCTCGGCGCGCTGATGGCGCTGCGCAGCCGGGAAGTCAACGGCGGTCGCGGCCAGGTGGTGGACGTCGCGCTCTACGAGGCGGTGTTCAGCCTCATGGAAAGTCTGCTGCCGGAATACGATGTCTGCGGCTTCGTGCGCAACCGCAGCGGCGCGTCGCTTCCGGGCATCGTTCCCTCCAACACCTATACCACCCGCGACGGCAAATACGTCGTGATCGGTGCCAACGGCGATTCGATTTTCAAGCGCATGATGGCGGCCATAGGACGCAAGGACCTCGCCGACGATCCCGCGCTCGCGAAAAACGACGGCCGGGTCAAGCGCACCGAAGAACTCGAACAGGTGATCGGCGACTGGTGCGCCGCGCACGACCTGGAGGAGGTGCTGCGCGTGCTCGATGGCGCCGACGTGCCGGCGGGCAAGATCTACGACATCGCCGACATCGTGCGCGACCTGCACTACCGTGCGCGCGGCATGATCGAGGAAGCGCAGTTGCCTGGCGGTCGGCCGATGAAGGTGCCGGGAGTGGTGCCCAAGCTCTCCGCCACGCCCGGCGGCACGCGCTGGCTCGGACCGGCACTGGGCCAGCATACGGGGGAAATTCTGTCCGGACTCGGATACGATGAGGAGCAAATAGAGGCCCTGATGAAAAGCGGCGTCATATAGAACGCCGCCCGAATCACAGGAGGAGCAGATGCTGGTCAGGGACATCCTGAAGCTGAAAGGGGACGGGTTCGTCAGCATCGGGCCCGACGCGCCGATTCCGCAGGCCGTGGGCGTCATGGTGGAGAAGGACATCGGCGCGCTGCTCGTGCTCGAGGAAGGGCGCATGGCCGGGCTCGTCACCTTCCGCGAGGTCCTGGCCGCGGTGCATCGCCACCACGGCGACATCCACGCAGTCAAGGTGAGCGACATCATGGTGCGCAAGCCGTTGATCGGCGATCCGGAGGACACCATGGACCACTTGCGCGCGGTGATGACCGAGAATCACGCGCGTTACGTGCCGGTGATGAAAGAGGGCAGGCTGCTAGGGATCCTCTCGTTCCACGACATCGCGCGCGCCGCGCTCAAGATGATCAACTTCGAGAACAGGCTGCTCAAGCAGTACATCAAGAACTGGCCGGAGGAAGGCCAGAGCTAGGGCGCGGGAGGTCTGGTCGGCGCGCTGCAGGCGGCGGATCGGCGCGACACGGTACTCCGGATTCCGCGCCGGGCCGCACACCCGGTGCACTCGTGACCGCTCCCGGAACACGGTAACATTGGGCGCTCTCGCTCCGCGCCGACGCTTGATCCCAAAAACAAGAAGCAATCTCGCCGACACCGTCCGTCCCGTCGAGGTCTGGGGATGGATGATGTTCGACTTCGCCAACTCCGGCTACACCACGGTGGTCATCACCGCGGTGTTCAATGCCTATTTCGTCGCCGTCGTCGCGCGAGGGGCCGAGTGGGCCACGTTCGCCTGGACTGCGGCGCTGTCGGTCTCCTATGCGCTGATCGTGGTCTCCGCCCCGGTGGTCGGCGCGTACGCCGACGCCCACGCGGCCAAGAAGAAACTGCTCTGGGTCACCACCCTCGGGTGCATCGTCGCGACCGCGGCGCTGGCGCTGGTGGGCGAGGCGGACATCGTGTCCGGCATCGTGCTGCTCGTGGTGTCGAATTTCTTCTTCGGCACGGGAGAAAACCTGATTGCGGCCTTCCTGCCCGAACTCGCGCGCGGGCGCGCGCTCGGCAAGGTCTCCGGCTGGGGCTGGGCGCTGGGTTACCTCGGCGGCCTGGCCACGCTCGGCGCCTGTCTTGCCTACGTCACCTGGGCGCAGGGGCGCGGGGAGGGCGCGGCGCAGTTCGTGCCGGTGACCATGTTGATCACCGCGGCGATCTTCCTCGTCGCCGCCATCCCGACGTTCGTTTTTCTGAAGGAGCGCGCGGTGCCGCAGCCCGTGGCCGGAGGCTATGCGGCCGCGCTCAAACGCACCTGGGACACTTTCCAGCACGCGCGCCACTACCGGGACTTGATGCGTTTTCTGCTCTGCATCCTGTTCTACCAGGCGGGCGTGCAGACGGTCATATCGCTCGCCGCGATCTACGCCGAGCAGGCGATGGGCTTCAAGACGCAGCAGACCATCCTGCTCATCCTGGTGGTGAACGTCACGGCCAGCGCGGGGGCGATCGCGTTCGGCCAGGTGCAGGACCGTCTCGGCCACCGGCGCACGATCGCGCTGACGCTGTGGGGATGGCTGCTCACCATCGCCATCGCCTGGCTCTCGACCACGGCAGCGATCTTCTGGGTCGCGGCCAATCTCGCCGGGCTGTGCATGGGCGCGAGCCAGTCGGCAGGCCGCGCGCTGGTCGGCTACCTGAGCCCGGAGGCACGACGTGCCGAGTTCTTCGGCCTGTGGGGTCTGGCGGTGAAGCTGTCCTCGATTTTCGGGCCGATCACCTATGGCGCAGTGACCTGGATCACCCATGGCGATCATCGGCTCGCGCTGATTGCCACCGGCGCATTTTTTGTCGCCGGCCTGGCCGTGCTGGCCGCAGTGGACGTCAGGCGCGGCCGCCGCGCTGCGCGCCGCCCTGCGCGCGCCTCCTTCGCCTGAGGAGAGGCGGCCCGCCACGCGGACCCGCGGCTATAATCGGGCCGGGGAACGTCTCAACAATAACCAGGGGGCGTGCATGCTCAACTGGATCAAGGGCGAGGGATCGGATCATCCTTTGGCGGACGGGAAACGGGTGCGCGAGATGCTCGCGGAGCTTCCTTCGGATCCGTTCAAGGCGCTCGACGAACTGCGCGGCTGGCTGCAAGCGTTCGACGGCATTCAGGAGCTGAGCCCGGCGCGCAAGCTCGCGGTCGTCGACGCGGTGGACCAGGCGGCGCGCGCGCCGCTCGCGCGGCTGACTTCGGAATATCTCGCGAGCGGGGGACAGCTGCAGCGCGTCCAGGAGGCGCGCATCTCCACCGCCATCGGCAACCACTCCCGGCAGCTCGCCGCAGCCTACCTCCTGCTCCTCGGCCGCCACCAGGCCGGCTCGCCGGGCCGGGGCGGAATCAGGGACAACGTTCCCATCGTCATCGCGCGCGCGCTGCGCGCCACCGCGATGCGGCTCAAGTGGCAGTTGTTGCGTTACGCACCGATCGAGCCGGACATCTGGCAGATCCTCGGCCGGCTCTGGCACTACGCGGAGGACCACTCGATCGAAGACGCCAGGCTGAGCGTCTACCCGGGATTGGATTCCACGCCGCGGCGCGAATTCCTCAAGCCCATCATGCTGGCTATATCCTCGGCCGACAGCCTGCACGCGACCAAGCTGGAACTGGCCGAAAAGCTGATTGCGCATTTCGCATCGCAGTGCCTGGTGCAGCGCCAGCCGGGCAAGGGCTGCCACTTCCTGTTCGACCTCGACGCGGGGCGTGCGCCGGTTCGGCTGGTTGCCCGCATCCAGATGACATTGGGCATCCGCTTTTTCGGACCGGGAAACAGCGTGCAGGCGATCAATGCGCTGGCTGCCGCGGTGCAGATCGACGGCGCCGTGCCGGCGTCGACCGGCCTGGACGGGCCGCAGGACCCGCAGACCGTGATCGAGGTGTTGCGCCATCTGGTGCGCTACTGGTCGCCGCAATCGCCGGAGCGCAGCGGCGAAAGACGGCAGTCGCTCTCGCAAATCGACGTGGTGCACGGCTTCGACGAGATCGTCGCCAAGCTGGAGGGCAACGACCAGAACCTCGAATTCGGTGCCGCCGCGGAAACCTGGAACGTCGAAAACGAGAGCGAAGGCGGCTTCGGCGTGGTGCTGCCGCAATCGAAGGGCGACTGGCTCCGGGTCGGCACGCTGCTCGGCGTCAAGCTCTCCGACGAGCCGACATGGGGCGTGGGGATCGTGCGCCGGCTCTCGGGTCGCGACGACAGCCAGCGCTATGTCGGCATCCAGCTCCTGGCAAGAGGCGCGACCGGGGTCAGACTTCGTCCCGCAAGCGGCAGCGGCGAGACGCAGATCGGCGTGCTGCTGCCGTCGAGCGCGTCGGACAGCCTCGGTCAGGGCGAGCTGAACCTGCTGTTGCGCGAGGGCACGTTCTCGCCGCAGGGGAGCCTGGAGATGCTGGTCTACGACAGGACCTACCTGCTCATGCCGCGCAGGCTGATCGAAGAAGGCAGCGACTTCGACGTGGCGCGCTTTCGCGTGCAGCAACACGCTGCCTGACGCTGCGCGAACGACCGGGCGCTTTGCCGATGCTGGGCGCGACGAACGGACGACCGCCGCATCCTCTCTCGGACGCAGGTGAAGCGCAGGCGCTCGTTGCCGGCCTGCCCGCCGATGCGCTGCAGGCACTCGCAGTGGTGACCGGCTGGCTCGGCGCAGTGGAAGCGGACCGGGGCCTGGGGCTTGCGCGCAAGCTCGAAATCGTCGACCTCATCGGTCGCATCGCGCTCGAGCGCCTGCGCCGGATCGAGGCAGGCTATCTGGCGGGGCGCGCTTCCCCCGATGAACAGGCGGCCATCGGCGCCGCCGTGCCTTCCTACGCGGCGGCGCTTGCCGCAGCCTGGCTGCACGTCATCCGGCAATTCCAGGTCTACTTCCCCGGCTGGGGCGAGATTCGGGACAGGATCCCGCTCGCCACCGTGCGAGCGATGCGCGCGCTCAGTCTGCGGCTCAAGTGGCAGCTGCTGCGCTACGCGCCGGTCGACGCGGAGATCTGGCTCGGCCTGTGCCAGCTCTGGGCGTTCGCCGAGGATCGCGGCTTCGCCGGCAGCCGCGTGCGGGTCGAAGGCGAAGAGGAGTCCACTGCACAGTCGGAGTTCCTGCAGCCGATGATGTTGGCGGTGTCTTCGGCCGAAAGCCTTCCGCCGGCCAAGCTCGACATCGCCGCGCGTTTGATTGCGCATCTTTCCGATCGTTTCGTCATCCAGCGCTACCCTGCCAAGAGCTGCCATTTCAGCGTCGATATCGATGCCGTGCGGCCGCCCGCGCGTTTCGTCGGCGGCATGCAGATGCGCCCCGGCATGCGTTTTTTCGGCGCCGGCGGCGCCGAACCGGAACTGGAAACGCTGGCGGCCGCCATCGCTTCGGAGGGCGCGATACCCAACAGCGCGCATCTCGACGGCGTGAGCGATGTCGAAGCGGTAATCGACGTGCTGGGTCATCTCGGCAGGTACTGGCAAGTGCGCAGGCAGGGGCGCACCGAAGA
>DASRFY010000174.1:0-12061 GCA_035651315.1 Burkholderiales bacterium | reverse complement strand
GCGAAGTCGAGATAATCGATCGGCGTGTTTTCCGGCATGGTCAGGTCGCGCGCGGGGTCGACGCGGGTGGAGAGGGCCCACACGACCTCCTTCCAGTCCCGCGCGTCGATGTCCTCGTCCACGACGATGATGAACTTGGTGTACATGAACTGCAGCAGGTACGACCAGACGCCGAACATCATGCGCTTCGGATGCCCGGGATACTGCTTGCGCATGCTCACCACCGCCACGCGATAGGAGCAGCCCTCGGGCGGCAGATAGAAGTCGACGATCTCGGGAAACTGGCGCTGGAGCAGCGGTACGAACACCTCGTTCAGCGCGCTGCCCAGGATCGCCGGTTCGTCCGGCGGCTTGCCGGTATAGGTCGAGTGATAGATGGGATCGCGGCGCAGCGTGACGCGCTCGACGGTGAACACCGGAAACGGCTCCTGCTCGTTATAGTAGCCGGTGTGATCGCCGAACGGGCCTTCCATGGCCGTTTCGCCTGGACGGATCGCGCCCTCGAACACGATCTCGGCGCCCGCCGGCACCTCCAGATCGGAGCCGGCGCACTTCGCAAGCTCGGTGCGCGAGCCGCGCAGCAGCCCGGCGAACTGGTATTCGGACAGGTTGTCCGGCACCGGCGTGACCGCGCCCAGGATGGTGGCAGGGTCGGCGCCCAGCGCGACCGCGACCGGGAACGGTTGGCCGGGACTCTTCTCGCAGTGATCGCGGAAATCGAGTGCGCCGCCGCGGTGCGCGAGCCAGCGCATGATCAGCTTGTCGCGCGCGATCACCTGCTGGCGGTAGATACCCAGGTTCTGCCGCTGCTTGCGCGGGCCGCGGGTGACCGTGAGGCCCCAGGTGATGAGCGGCCCCGCGTCCCCCGGCCAGCAGGTCTGCACCGGCAGCCGCGCGAGGTCCACGTCCGCGCCCTCCCACACGATTTCCTGACAGGGCGCGCCGGATACCGTCTTCGGCCGCATGTCCCACAGCGCCGTCTTGAGCATCGCCACCTTGTCCAGCGCGTCGCGCACCCCCTGCGGCGGCTCGGGCTCTTTCAGCGCGGCCAGCAACTGCCCCACTTCGCGCAGCTCGGCGGCGGACTCCCGCCCCATGCCGAGCGCAACCCGCCTCGCCGTGCCGAACAAATTGCCGAGCACCGGCGTATCGAAGCCGGACGGCCTTTCGAACAGGATCGCCGGTCCGCCCGCCTTGAGCACCCGGTCGCAGATTTCGGTCATCTCGAGCTTCGGCGACACCGGCACGGCGACGCGCTTCAACTCGCCCAGCTTCTCGAGCTGGGAAAGAAAATCGCGCAGGTCGCGGTACTTCATATGATCGGGTTGGCGCCGCCGTCCATCGGCACGATGACGCCGGTGAGGTACGATGCTTTGTCCGAGGCCAGGAACAGCGCGAGGTTGGCGACGTCTTCCGGCTGCGCGATGCGGCCGAGCGGCAGCTTTGCCTGCATGTCCGCGAGCAGCGCCTGCTCGTCCACGCCGCGCGCCTTCGATTCCAGCGCCAGAAATTCCTTCACCCGGTCGGTCATCGTCTGCCCGGGGTTGATGGCGTTGATCCGCACGCCGTGGCGGCCGTACACGCTGGCGAGCCCGACGCTCGCGAGCATCAGCGCGGCATTCGCCGCGCCGCCCGGAAGGTGCATCGGGCCGGCGATCTTGCCGCCCATGCCGATGATGTTGACCACCGCGCCGCGCCGCCGCTCCCGCATGCGCGGCAGCACCGCCTCCATCGCATGCACGTAGGTGAAGTACTTGGCGTCCATTGCATCGTGCCAGGCATCCACGCCGAGCGCCTCGGGCAGGTAGCGTTTGGCGGCGCCGGCCGAATTGACGAGTACGTCGATCGGCCCGAGCTGCTTCTCGGCGCGGTTGGCGAGCGAAGCGGCGTCCTCCGGCCGCGCGAGATCGGCGACGAAAGTCGCCACCGGTCCGGACCCGGCCAGTTCCGCCGCCGCGCGATCGAGGTGCTCGCGCGAGCGCGAGGCGATGGCCACGCGCGCGCCTTCGTGCAGGAACGTCTTCGCGCAGGCAAGCCCGATGCCGCGGCTGCCGCCGGTGATCAGCACCACGCGCTGTTTCAGTCCCAGGTCCATGCCGCCGCCGCGTCGCGAAAAAGAGGGCCACTATAGAAGCGCCGTCGGCGCGGCACAACCGGCTTGAGTTTAGAACGGTCTCGGAAACGAGAATTCGGCCACGATGCCGGCAAAAACCGCCGCCCCCACCCAGTTGTTGTGCAGGAAGGCGCGGAAGCAGCCTTCGCGGCCGCGGTTTTCGATCAACCGGTACTGCGAGGCGGCGAGCGCGGCGGCGAGCAGTACGCCAGCAAAATAGTAGATTCCCAGCCGCAGCTGCCAGCCGATCGCGAGCAGCACGGCGATGAACAGCGCGTGAAAGCCCATCACCGCCGTCACGTCGCGGTCGCCGAACAGCAGCGCCGAGGTCTTGATGCCGATCCTGCGATCGTCTTCCCGGTCGACCATGGCGTATTCGGTGTCGTAGGCGACGGCCCAGAAGATGTTGGCCAGCAGCAATGCCCACGCCACCCAGGGCAGGCGGGCAGTCTGGGCCGCGAATGCCATCGGAATGCCGAAGCCGAACGCCACGCCGAGGTAGGCCTGCGGCAGCCAGAAGAAGCGCTTGGTGAACGGATAGCTGGCGGCGAAAAAAGCGGCCGCGAACGACAGCACGATGGTGAGCCGGTTGAGCTGCAGCACGAGCAGGAAGGCGCCCAGGGCAAGCACCGTGGCCACGATCAGCGCTTCGGCCGGCCTAATAAGGCCGGCCGCGATCGGGCGGTCGCGGGTACGCGCCACGTGCGGGTCGAAGTCCCGGTCGGCGTAGTCGTTGATCGCGCATCCCGCCGAGCGCATCAGCACCGTGCCCAGCAAGAAGATCCAGACCACCGGCCAGCTCGGCTGCCCGCGCGCGGACAGCCACAGCGCCCACAGCGTCGGCCACAGCAGCAGCAGGATGCCGATCGGCTTGTCCAGCCGGATCAGCTTTTCGTAGGCGTCGAGCCTCTCGCGCAGCGTCATGTCCGCTCGCGGGGGGACGAAATCGCGCCCCGAATTCGCCGCGTGCGGGCGAGGGGCGAGGGCAGCGGCCCGGTGACGACGCCGGTCAGCGCGATGCGTTCGAGTATTCGGTACATGCAGATGCCAGTTTAACTACAGAGATACAGAGGACACCGAGAAAATAGGCAACGACAATTCCTCGCGTAGGTCGAAGGATCTGTGGACGGGAGATCCGACGCATTGCCTCGATCTCGTCGGCAGCCTGCCCTTCAATCGTCCTTGGCCGATACCGCCGCCAGAAGTGCGAGCAGCCCTCTGAGCAGCGCGATCGGTGACGGGGGACAACCCGGGATATGCAGATCCACCGGCAGCACTGCCGATACCCCCCCGACGCAGGCATAACTGCCGGAAAAGACTCCGCCATCGCGTGCGCAATTCCCGACCGCCACCACCCACTTCGGATCCGGCGTCGCCCGATAGGTGCGCTCGAGCGCTTCCCGCATGTTCGCGGTAACGGGGCCGGTCACGAGCAGCACATCCGCATGCCGCGGAGACGCGACGAAGCGAAGGCCGAAGCGCTCCAGATCGTAGAGCACGTTGTTGAGCGCGTGAATCTCGAGCTCGCAACCGTTGCAGGAGCCCGCATCGACCTCGCGAATCGAAAGCGCTCGCCCCAGGCGCTTATGGGACGCTTGATTCACGCGTGCGGCCAGCTCCGCAAGCGCTGCCTCGTCTTGCGCGGGCGCGGCCTCCGTCAGCGGTCCCTGCACGATGCTTTTCAGCAGCAATCTACGCATGCACGCTCACCCTACCGATCGTGCCCCGAGTACGAGCAGTTGAAGGATTTATTGCACAACGGGAAATCGGCGACGATGTTGCCCTCGATCGCGGCCTCCAGAAGCGGCCACTGAAACCACGACGGGTCGCGCAGGTGGCAGCGCTCGACGTTGCCGCCGGGTCCGATCCTGACCCACGCCAGGATGTCGCCGCGAAAACCCTCCACCAGCGCCACGCCTTCGCGCCTTGCAGCCGCCGCACCGATTCCGCCGGCGGCGCAGACGGGTCCGGAGGGAAGGCGCCGCACGATTTCCTCGATCATCGCGAGGCTCTGCTCGACCTCGCGAACGCGAATCCAGATTCGCGCGTTCACGTCTCCCGCCTGCAGCACCGGGACTTCGAACTGTATCGCGTCGTAAGGCGCATAGCCCGGTGCGCGCCGCGCATCGAACCTGCGCCCGGACGCGCGCCCGATATAGCCGCCGGCGGCGAACTGCTGCGCAAGCGCCGGAGCGAGGATTCCCGTTCCCACCGTGCGGTCCTTCAGCGATGCGGTCTTGTCGTACAGCTCGACGAGTTCGCGGAAGTGCCGGCGAAGATCGGCGACCAGCGCAAGCAGCGCCCGTGCGCCGTCGCCCGGCAGCTCGCACCGCGTCCCCCCGGGAATGACGCAGTCCATCATGAGCCGGTGACCGAAACAGCGATCCGCCGCCCGCAGCACCTGCTCGCGCAGGAGGCCGCATTGCGCGTGCATGATCGCGAACGCCGCATCGTTGCAGATGGCGCCGATGTCGCCGAAGTGATTGGCGAGCCGCTCGAGCTCGGCCAGGGCGGCCCGCAGCCAGACCGCCCGCTGCGGAACTTCGACTTCGAGCGCCGCCTCGGCCGCGAGGGCGAAGGCGAGCGCGAAAGCCACCGTGCTGTCGCCGGACACGCGTCCCGCGAGCCTCGCGGCGCGTTCGACCGGGACATCGATCATGAGCGATTCAATGCCCTTGTGCACGTAGCCGAGCCGCTCCTCCAGGCGCACCACCGTCTCGCCGTTTGCCGTGAAGCGGAAGTGGCCCGGCTCGATGATCCCGGCATGAACCGGGCCCACCGGGATCTGATGCAGGCTTTCGCCCTCCGCGGGCAGAAACGAATAGGCGCCCGGCGGGGCGGAATCGGAGCGGGGCTGTCCGAGCGGATGGCGCAGGCGCCACTTGCCGTGGTCGAGCCATGATCGAACGTCGGCGAGACCCTCGGGTTCGAGCCCCACGAGGTCGCGCATCGCGCGCTCGAGGCGAATCGCCGGCGGGTGCGAGCGCCCGATCGAGGGAAAGCGATTCTCTTCGCAGGCGAAGCTGAGCGTGCCGCACCGGCTCGTCTCGCGCTCGATCAGCGCCATGTGCGCGAAACCGGGTTCCCCCCACAGCCCGAGCAGTCCCCATTCGCCGGATTGCAGGCGCTGCGCCGCGCGCTGCCAGAGGTCGCGGCTCACCACGGAGCGCGGCCAGGCCCGGTGCTCCGGCAGCACCTCGCCATCGAGAATCGTCGCGCTCAGCGATTGCATTTCCATCAGCTCAGCAGCGCCGCGACGTGCTGGAACCACGCCACGAGGGCGGGCGGAAGCCAGATGCCGGCCGCGAAAACGAGGCCGAAATGCGCGAACACCGGCACGAACGAAGCTTTCGACGGCTCGTTGCTGCCGTAGGGGTCGCCAAAGGCAAGCCCGTTCAAGCGCAGCAGCAGCGCCCCGAGCGCCACCAGCAGGCTCAGCCCGAGCACGACCGCGAGCGCCGGCTGGCGCGCGAACGTCGAGGTCACGATCAGGAACTCGCTCACGAAGATGCCCATCGGCGGCAAGCCGGCGATGGCGACCACACCGAGCACCATGCCCCAGCCGAGCAGCGGGTGGGAAACGGTCAGCCCGCGGATGTCGGGCATGTGCTGGGTCCCCTTGACCTGAGCGATGTGGCCGACGCAGAAAAAGATCGCCGACTTCGTGAGGCTGTGCAGCGTCATGTGCAGCAGGCCGGCGAAGTTCGCGAGCGCGCCTCCCATGCCGAACGCGAAGGTGACGATGCCCATGTGCTCGATCGACGAATAGGCGAACATGCGCTTGATGTCGTGCCGGCGATACAGCATGAACGACGCGAACAGCACGGAAAGCAGGCCGAGGGAGACCATCAGCGGCCCGGGGGCGAGCGCCCCCGGATTCGACGACATGATGGTCTTGAAACGCAGCACGGCGAACAGCGCCACGTTGAGCAGCAGGCCCGAGAGCACGGCCGATATGGGCGTGGGCCCTTCGGCGTGCGCGTCGGGCAGCCAGGCGTGCAGAGGCACGAGTCCCACCTTGGTGCCGTAGCCGAGGAGCAGGAAGACGAACGACAGGTTCAGCAGCGCCGGGTCGAATTTCGCGGCGCTGCCTACCAGTACGCTCCACGCCATGGCATCGAGGCCTTCGCCGACGACGGAGCGCGCGGCGAGATACACCAGTATCGTCCCGAACAGCGCGAGGGCGATGCCGACGCTGCCCAGGATGAAATACTTCCATGCCGCCTCCAGCGCCGCCGCCGTGCGGTAGATCCCGACCATCATCACCGTGGTGAGCGTGGCCAGCTCGACCGCAACCCACATCAACCCGATGTTGTTGGACAGCAGCGCCAGGTTCATGGCGAACATCAGCGTCTGGTACATCGCGTGGTAGAAGCGCAGATACGCCGGCGCGAGGCGCCCGATCTCCAGCTCATGGGCGATGTAGCTCGCGCTGAATACGCTGGTCGTGGATCCGACGAAGGTGCTGAGCACGATGAACACGACGTTCAGGTCGTCCACGATGAGGAAATGCCCGGGCGCCGGACGTACCGCGAAGAGCACCACTGCGGACCCCAGGGTCAGCAGCGTCGCGACCACGTTGAGGCGGGCGGCGGTCCGGTCGTCCGGAAGCAGGGCGAGCAGCGCCGCGCTCAGCGCGGGAACGAGGAGGATGGCGCCGACGGCGAGCGAGCCGGCGTCGCTCATGGCCGTTCACCGCGGTATCGGTCGAGGTCGTGCACGTCGACCGTGTCGAAGCGCTCGCGAATGCGGAACAGGAAGATGCCGATCACGATGAGGGCGACGAGGATGGAGAAGGCGACGCTGATCTCCACCACCAGCGGCATTCCCTTGGCGCCGGTGGCGGCGAGGATGAGCCCGTTCTCGATCGACATGAATCCGATCACCTGACTGACGGCGTTGCGTCGCGAGACCATCATGAGCAGGCCGAGCAGGATGACGGACAGCGAGAACGCCAGGTCCTCGCGGGCGAGCGTGCCGGCCTGCGCCGTGATCGGCAGCATGACGAGAATGGACAGCGCCACCAGTCCGATGCCGGCGAGCATGGTCTGCCCGATGCCGACCACGGGCTCGATCGTGCCGTGGATTCCGAGCCGCACGATGATGCGATGCAAAGCCACGGGAATCACGAATGCCTTGACGACCAGCGCGATCGCGGAGGTGATGTACAGGTGCGGCGCCTGCTGGATGTACGCCTGCCACGCCACGGACAGGGAAACCACCACGGCGTGCGAGGCGAACGTGTTCACCAGCCCGGACATGCGGTCCTGGTAGAGCAGCATGAAGCTCACCAGCACCAGGCCGCCGGCGAACAGATGCGCGATGTCGAGGGAGAGGCGGTCCATCACCCCGCCCGCGTCACGAACAGCAGCAGCGTCGCCAGGAGTCCGAGCATCAACGCCGCGCCCAGGAAGTCCGGAACGCGGAACACCCGCATCTTCGCGATCGCGGTCTCGAATATCGCAAGCAGGAAGCCGCTGGCGGCAAGCTTGGCCACGTAGACCGCGAGCCCGGCCAGGTAGGCCGCGAGCCCCTGTCCCGCCACCGCCAGTCCCCAGGGAAAGAACACGCAGGCGATGACCGATACATAGAGCAGCAGCTTCAGGTACGAGGCGGCCTCGATCAACGCCAGGTGCCGTCCCGAATACTCGAGGATCATGGCTTCGTGCACCATCGTCAGCTCGAGGTGGGTCGCCGGATTGTCGACCGGGATGCGGGCGTTTTCCGCGATCGCCACCATGATCAGACCGATCAGCGCGAGCGCAAGCGACACCCGCAGTCCGACGTCGGGGCCTTGCAGCGACGCCGCGATCGACGACAGCTGCGTGGATCCGGCGAGAAGCGACAGCGTGAACACGACCATCAGCATCGCCGGTTCCGCCAGCGACGCGATCATCATCTCGCGGCTCGAGCCGATCCCGCCGAAGCTCGTGCCGACGTCGAGTCCCGCCAGCGCGAGCATGAAGCGCGCGCTTCCCAGAAGCGCGACGATGGCGATCATGTCCGCCGCATAGCTGAAGATGAGTCCGGTTGCGAACGTAGGCACGAGCGCTGCGGCCACCCAGGTCGTTGCGAACACCAGGTACGGCGCGACGCGGAATACCCAGGACGCGGAATGCGCCAGCACGACTTCCTTGCGCAGGAGTCGAAGCAGATCGCGATAAGGCTGGGCGAGCGGCGGCCCCTGCCGCCGGAGCAGGTGCGCCTTCAGCTTGCGCACGTAGCCGGTAAGCAGCGGCGCGAGCGCCAGCACGAGCAGCATCTGACAGAGCTGGACGACGATGTCGAGAGCTATTGCCACACCACGAGCACCATCAGCAGCACGACCAGCGCACCGAACACGAGGGTGAGATAGGCGCGAATCGTGAGGAACTGCACCTTGTTGAGATGATCGGCGACGAAGTCCACCAGCCCCGCCGCCGGCGCGTACAGCAGATCCCATGGCACGTCTCGCAGCTGTACGTGCAGGCGCGCGGCGCTGGAATCGCCGGGACGGGGAACGTGAACTTCCTCGCGCGCGCGAAACACCACCGTGCCGAACACGCGGCGGATGGGTTGCGTGAAGCTGCCGGCGGTGTACTGCGTCACCGGCGTGGCATCGGGGAAGCCGCAATCCCAGGGTTCGGATCTGCGCACCGCGTCGGACGCCCAGCGATGAATGACGTCGGCAGCGAGCCCGGCCGCGAGCGCGACCAGCGAAAACAGCAGCAGGCCGTTGTAGGAGCTGCGGCTCTGGGCGATCGGCACGATCGTCAACCAGTCCAGCTCGTGCTGCCGGGGCAGGTGCGCGCCGGCGAGCGCCTGCGCGACCGGGGCGAGCGCGTCGATGAAATAGCCGGGCAGGATACCCGCCACCAGACACAGCCCGGCCAGCAGGAACATGGCCCCCAGCGACCAGCTGCTGGTCTCGGCGGCATCGCGCGCCACCGGCGTGCGCGGCCGCCCGAGAAAGGTCACGCCGAAGGCCTTGACGAAACATGCGGCGGCGAGCGCGGCGGAGAGCGCGAGCAAGGCGCCGATTGCGGGGATCAGGAACTTCAGCACCCATTGCGGCAGGGCCGGGCTGATCAGAATCGCCTGGAAGGTCAGCCACTCAGAGACGAAGCCGTTGAACGGCGGCAGCGCGGAGATCGCCGCGGAGCCGACGAGAAAGGCAAGAGCCGTGAGCGGCATGCGGTGAATCAGCCCGCCCAGGTGTTCCATGTCGCGCTCGCCGGTCGCGGTGAGCACCGCCCCTGCGCCGAAAAACAGCAGGCTCTTGAATACCGAGTGATTGAAGACGTGAAACAGGGCGGCGGTGAGCGCGAGCGCGGCCGCGCCCCGCATCCCGGCCGCCTGGAAAGCGAGCGCCAGCCCGAGGCCGATGAAGATGATGCCGATGTTCTCCACCGTGTGATAGGCGAGCAGGCGCTTCAGGTCGTGCTGCATGAGCGCGTAGAGCACGCCCATGGCCGCGGTCACGCCGCCCAGCAGGGGAACCACGGCGCCCCACCACCAGTTCGGCGCACCGAGCAGGTCGAACACGATGCGCACGAAGCCATACACAGCCACTTTCGTCATGACGCCGCTCATCAGCGCGGAGACATGGCTCGGCGCAGCCGGATGCGCGAGCGGCAACCAGACGTGCAGCGGCACCAGACCGGCCTTGGACCCGCAGCCGACGAGCGCAAGCGCGAGGACGACCCCGGCCACGCCCGCCGAGGGCGGCATCGCGCGAATGGCATCGAAGGCATAGCCGCCGCTCGGACCGGCCAGCAGGCCGAAGGCGAGCAGCAAGGCGAGTGTGCCGAGGCTCGCCATGAGGAGATAGAGGAAGCCGGCCGCCGCGTTGCCGCTGCGGCGATGATGGGCCATCACCAGCGCCCAGGAGGACAGCGACATGAACTCCCAGGCGAACAGGAACGTGAACGCATCCGCGGCCAGCACGACGAGGTTCATCCCGGAGATGAACGCCGGGAAGAAAGGCAGAACACGCGCCGGCGCTTCTTCGTGCCTGCCGTAGCCGAGACCGTAAAGGCTGGCGGTGGCGCTGCCGAGATTGACCACCACGAGGAAGAATGCCGCCAGCGCGTCGAGGCGAAAACGGGCCCCCAGCCACGGCAGTCCGAGCGGCAGCGTCAGCGCGCCGGAGAGCGCATCGGGAGCGAGAAGGGAGGCGGCGGCGATGACCAGCGCGACTGTCGTGACGCCCAGAGCGAACGCATAGACAAACGTGGTCGCTGCGCGATGACGTGCAACCGCGATCGCCGCCACGCTCGCCGCAAGCAGCGCCGCGATGCACCACAACAGCCCGCCCAGAGCCACCGTGCGCGTTTCCCTTCTAGCGGCTGACTCGGACCCTGCGAGAGCGCCCCGTGCGCGAGCCGGTGTTGCCCCGCCGCCGAGTTGCGTGGGCGCCGCCGTCGCTTGCCGTCCTCTCGTTGATCGATTCTGCGCCGGCCACCATAGCCCAATGTCGATTGGCAATCAACGATCGCCCGGTGAGGAACGAACTCGTAGCGAAGCACCGCGGGTCGGATCCGCGCCGTGCGAAAGCGCGCGGCCGGCATTGCGCACACGGCGGAAGCGCTCGCCGAGCGAATTGCCCGCACAACGCCGGCATCGCGACATCGATGTTCCTCCATTTCGCCCGCCGCGATCATCGTTTGCACGTGCCGCAAGTTCGCGTGCAGCGGGAATTCTTCGCGCACGCGAATGCCCCCGGAACGAAAGCCGCTCCCGACCCGCGCGGCGAATGGAGAGCGTATCATCTCATGCGCCCATGCTACGATTGCAATGTTAATTGCATTAACATCCTCGAACCGCCCATGGAAAACCGGACCGCCAGGCTCACGATCCTCATCGACCCGCGCAAGAAGAAGATCTTCGAGGAGATATGCGCGATCCAGGATGTGACGCCCTCGCAAGTCGTCAGGAAGCTGATCCGCCAGTACATCATCGATCATGCCGGTGGCCGGGAGCTGCCGGCATGGCTTCTGCGAGCCTCGGGCAGCGAGCGCTAGGCTCGGCCGGTCTGAAGAACAGAAGGCATCGGACGTGAATCATCTGGGCCTGGACGCGGTGCTGGCCGTCGCCGCCGCGTGGCTGCTCATCGGCGCGGCCGGATTTTTCGCCCTTCACCGCATGAGGCTGGTGGCGAGGGCGCTCTTTCCTGCCGGCGGCCTGCTCGGCATCGCGTTGCTCGTTGCCGCCCTCGGTGCGCTGCCGGCCGCCCCCGAGAGCATGGTGCTGCCGATCGGGCTGCCCGGCCTGCCGTTTCACTTCAGGCTGGACAGCCTGTCCGCGTTCTTCCTTCTGGTGATCGGCGGCGCGGCCGCCGGCGTGTCCGCGTTCGCCGCCGGGTACTTTCGCGAGGGCGAAGGCACGCCTCCGGGCCTGCTGTGCCTGCAGTACCACGTTTTTCTCGCCAGCATGGTGCTGGTGGTTCTCGCCGACGACGCGTATGCGTTCATGGTCATGTGGGAGACCATGGCCTTGTCCTCGTTCTTTCTGGTCACGACGAACCACCGCATCGCGGAGATCCGGCGCGCGGGCTATCTGTACCTGCTCATCGCGCACGTCGGCGCCATCGGCATTCTGCTCTGCTTCGGCGTCCTGCAAGCCAATACCGGCGACTACACCTTCGCCAACATGCGCGCCCAGCACCTCACCCCGTTCTGGACTTCGGTCGCCTTCCTGCTCGCGCTGTTCGGCTTTGGCGCCAAGGCGGGCATCCTGCCGCTGCACGTGTGGCTGCCGGAGGCGCATCCGGCGGCTCCCTCGCCGGTCTCGGCACTGATGAGCGGCGTCATGTTGAAGACCGCGATCTACGGATTCCTGCGGATTTCGTACGACTTGCTCCACACCCAAATTTGGTGGTGGGGCGGCTTGATCCTCGCCATCGGATTGGGGACGGCTTTGTTCGGCGTGGTGTTTTCGGCGGTGCAGGTCGACATGAAGCGGCTGCTC
>DASRFY010000173.1:0-22851 GCA_035651315.1 Burkholderiales bacterium | reverse complement strand
TGATTCCGGATGTCGAGGGGGGTGTCCACACGTGCTCTCCATAACTGGGCCTGATCTACAATAATTTCCACGCCATCGCCCTGCATGCTGGAATGTCATGCGCGCACTGCTGCTGTCCTCGACGATCGCATTGCTCGCAGCGGGTCCATGCGCGGCGGCGGAGTTTCCCGAACCGCCTCCGGACGCACCCGCTGCGCAAGCGGCCGGGCTGCAACGGCTGACCGCCGCGCAGCTCGAGTCGGCATTCGCCGGCCGCCGGGAGGAACGCAACAGCCGCGGCGAGCTCTACATTGCCCAGTATCGCGCGGACGGTAGCGTCGAGCTTCGGGCGGCGGGCGGTGTGATCGATCGCGGCGCGTTCCGCGTCATGGACCAGCACGGCGGTTCCGTCTGCCTGATGCTGGAGAAGCAGATGAACCAGCGCCTGTGCAGCATCTGGTTCGCCGCGCCCGACGGCATGCATCTGTTCGGCTACAACCCTACCGACGGCAGGCTGCGCGTCATCTCTCGCGCCGTGAACGCTGAACGGTGAATGGTGAAGTCTCAGACGCGAGGCGTGCGACGCGAGACGTAAAACCAACCCTCTATCCTCAATCCTGATCCTCACACGTAAGCCGGCCCCTCGATCACCGGGTGGGCGGCAAGGAACGCTTCGTCCACGTCCAGTCCGATGCCAGGTGCCTCAAGCGGCATCACGCAGCCGGCGGCGTCTACGGCATACGGCGGCCGGTCGACCATCTTGTCCCGGAACAGGTTCGCCTTCGACACGTCTGCCTCGAAGTAGCCGCTGTTGTCGATCGAGACGAGGAAATGGATGCTCGCCGCCATGTTGAGCGCGGTCATCGAGGTGTGCGGGTGGAGGGCCAATTTCCAGGTGCCGGCGAGCGCCGCGATGCGCAGCGCCTCCGTGATGCCGCCGGTCTTGGACAGATCCGGTTGCAGGACGGTGATCGCGCCGTCGTCGATGATGCGGTCGAACTCGAAGCGCGTGTAATGATTCTCGCCCGCCGCGAGCGGGACCCGTGCGTAGGGCTTCGCTTCCCGGTAGCTGCGCCAGTCGTGCGCGGGGAAAGGTTCCTCGAGCCAGCCCACGCCCTGCGCCTCTAGGCCGGGCAGGGCGGCGCGCGCATCCGCGAGCCGATAGCCGGTATTCGCGTCGGTGAAGATGACCAGCTCGTCGCCGAATGCCTTGCGCACCGCCGCCACGCGCTCCAGGTCGCGCTTCACCGTGTCGCCCACGCGCAGCTTCACCGCCTTGTAGCCCGCGTCGATGTGCGCGCGCGCTTCCTCGACGAGCCGCGCCGGATCCTGGTAGCCGAGCGAGACCCCGCCCGCGTAGGCCGGCACAAGGCGCGCGGCTCCGCCGAGCAGGCGGTACAGCGGCACGCCGCGCGCCTTCGCGCGCAAATCCCAGATCGCCATGTCTATGCCCGACAGCGCGAGGCAGGCGCCGGCGCCCATGCCGTGGCTCGCGAGCTGCTTGTCGTAGACGCGCTTCCAGATGCCGGAGACGTCGTCGGCGTCCTGCCCGACGACCAGCGTCCTCATGGTGGTGTTGACCAGATGCGCCACCGCACCCGGGCAGCGGCCATGATGCGCCTCTCCCCAGCCGGTCAGACCGTCTTCCGTGGTCACCTTGACCACCACCGCGTCGCGCTTGACGGTGCGGCCGATGCCGAGCGTGACGCTGTTCCTGGGGTCGACCGGAAACGAAGTCGGATATGCGCGCACTTCCCGGATCGTGAGCCGCACGGGGGGTGCGCGGACTGGAACGGACATCGGTTCTCCCGGTTGGATGATCAAGTGATTAGGTGATTTCGGGAACGGTGCAGATTCAGGCGATTTTACGTAGTGCCGTAATCACTCGGTCGCCCGATCGCCGATTTCTCAAGACGGGCTCCCCGGCTCCACCGCGGACAGATAGTCGAGCGCCACCACCCGATACGCGGGCCGGTAGGTGTCGAGAAACGCCTGCGAGTGACGCACCACCGGATAACCCGTTTTCGCGATCTGCGCGAAGTACTCCACGACTTGTTCCCGGGCGAAGGGGATCGTGCCGCCTGCGGCGAGATCGCCGAGACAGCCGCAGAACTTCGCGAGCTTTTCCGGCGAGGCAGGATAGCCCTGCGCCGTTTGCACGAAGGCTTCCGCGAGCGCTGCGAGATCGTGTCCCGCCTCGAGATACGGGCGCAGGTGGATGCGCGCCAGACGCCCATCGGGCGAGATCACGTCCGCGATCGGCTCTTCCGGCCCGGGACCGAGCGCGGACGCCTCTTCGGACAGCGCCCGGCGCGCGGCGCCGGCATCGCGAACCGCGTGCCCGCTCCCGAGCGCGGCCTGGTGCAGCAGTTTGTAGATATCGTCGAGCTGCATCAGCGGGTAGCGTTTCAAGTGATGTCCGAGCAGCTGGCTGACGAATTTCATGCCCACCCCCTCGCGGCCGTATTTGCGCAAACATAACCCCGGGGAGCACAATCGGCAAACCAGGCCGGCGCATCTCGGCGTCCCCGACGCAGTGGAGGGAGGAAGTCTGCTGTTCCCTCCGCCCGTCGGCGCCGCAAGGCAAAGTGGTCGTGACCGGGTGTTTGCGGATGATCCGGTCTGGAACGCAGCGCGCCCCGCGAGACGCCGCCGCACAAGAGCGGCTCGCACCGCGCGGCAGGTCGAGGAAGTTTGTCATCCGCATGTCGGGAGGCTGCGTTCATGGCGTAAGCATCGGTGTTTCCCGCGCCGGCGTTCGAAGACCCGGGAGCGCGGATGCCGGGACCCAGGCCGCGCAATCCGCTCCTTTTTTGACCCGCGGTTCGAGGCGCGAAGCGGGTATTGTGGCAGGCGTCCCGATTTTTTCGTTCAAAAAACTTTACCGATGGAGGAGTACATCTTATGGAGATGAGCAGACGCAGTTTTCTTACCACCGTCGCCGCCACCACCGCCGCCGCGACGACCGCACCGCTCGCCGCAGCGGCCGACAAATTCGCCAGGGATCGCGATTGGACCGGTGAAGTGACGGTCACCTATCCCGATCCCGCGTGGGAGGTCAAGGACAAGCGCTTCAGCGGGCGGCAGGGCAACGCGACGTTGCAGCGCATCTGGCACGGCATGGGCAGCGACCGCGCGCTGTGGTGCGAAGGGCCGGTCTGGATGGGCGACTGGGGCTGCCTGATCTGGAGCGACATCCCCAACCACCGGACGCTGCGCTGGTCGGAGGACGACGGCCACGTGAGCGTGTACCAGACCGAGTCCGGCTATTCCAACGGCCACACCCGCGACAACCAGGGGCGGCTGATCGCGTGCGAGCACGACACCCGCCGCGTGCGCCGCCGCGAATATGACGGTACCTGGACCATCCTGATGGACAACTGGGAAGGCAAGAAACTCAACGCGCCGAACGACGCCGCCGTTCATGCGGACGGCTCGATCTGGTTCACCGATCCGGGCTACGGCATTCTCGGACCGTACGAAGGGCACAAGGCGGAGTTCGAGCTGCCCACCCGCGTATACCGCATCGACGGCCACACGGGCAAGGTCAGCATCATCGCCGAGGGGCCGATGCGCCGTCCGAACGGCATCTGCTTCTCGCCGGACTTCAAGAAGGTGTACGTAGTGGACACCGGCGCGACGGACGGCCCAAACTATCCCGCCAACATCATCGTGTTCGACGTGGTAAACAACGGCACGGCGGTGAAGAACCCGAAGGAGTTCGCCGACTTCAAGCCGGGCTTCACTGACGGAATACGCTGCGACACCGACGGCAACGTCTGGTGCGGCTGGGGCTGGGGCGGGATGGACACCAACGGCGTGCGGGTGCACGCGCCCGACGGCACGGAGCTGGCGTTCCTGCACACGCCGGAGGTGGTGGCGAACCTGTGCTTCGGCGGCACCAAGCGCAACCGGCTGTTCATGACCGGCAGCACGTCCATCTACGCGATCTACGTCAACGCGGTGGGGCACGCGCTGAGCTGACGGCGCACGCTCTCCCGTCCTCGCGGACGATGCGAGAACAGGCCCGCGGAACCCTGCGTTCCGCGGGCTTTTTCTTGGCCGGGCGCAAGCGGGCGGGAGCGGCTTTGCCTGCGCCGCGGCGCACGCGGAAGACAGCTATCGCCCAGACGGCACGATCGGCGCAGAATGCGCCCGGGACTGCGGTGCCGAACGACGGGAACCGATGACCGAATCCAGCCAGTTTCGTCTGATCGCCGAGCGCCGTTTCGGTCCCTTCTTCGCCACCCAGTTGCTCGGCGCCTTCAACGACAATCTGTACAAGAACGCGCTCGTGATCCTGGTCACGTACCAGGCCGCGGCGTGGACATCGATGAATCCCGCGCTGCTCGCCAACGGTGCGGCGGGGCTGTTTATTCTTCCCTACGTGATCCTGTCCGCGTTCGCGGGACAGCTTGCCGACAAGCTGGATAAGTCTCTGCTCATCAAGGCGATCAAAGCGGCGGAGGTGCTGATCATGGCGCTTGCCGGTGTGGGCTTTGCGATGCACAGCCTCACGCTCCTGCTCGTGGTCCTGTTCCTGATGGGCACGCATTCCACGTTTTTCGGACCGGTCAAGTACGCGATCCTGCCGCAGATGCTGCGCGAGGACGAGCTCATCGGCGGCAATGGCCTGGTCGAGACCGGGACCTTTCTCGCCATCCTGATCGGCACGCTGCTCGCCGGCCTGCTCGCCGTCTCCGCAAGCGTCAGCCGGCTCGTGCTTGCCGTCGTCGCCACCGCCTGCGCGGGACTGGCCGCGAGCCTGTTCATCCCGAAAGCGGCGGCGGCGAGCCCGCAACTGCGGCTCGACTGGAATCCGTTGCGCTCGACGGCGGCGAATCTGCGGGCTGCGGCCGCGAACCGCACGGTGTTCCTCTCGATCATGGGAATCTCCTGGTTCTGGTTCTACGGCGCGCTGGTGCTCACCCAGTTGCCGGCCTACAGCAAGAGCGTGCTCGGCGGCAACGAAGAAGTGGTGACGCTGCTGCTCGCTGTGTTTTCGACCGGCGTGGGCGCAGGATCGCTGCTGTGCGAACGCCTGTCCGGACACAAGGTCGAGATCGGCCTGGTGCCGTTCGGCTCGATCGGACTCACGGTTTTCGCCGTCGATCTGTTCTTCGCCACTCCAATGATCGCCTCTTCGAATGCGGTCTCGCCTCTGCGGCTCGTGCATGCCCCGGGCGCCTTGCGCGTGCTCGCCGATCTGGCGCTGATCGGCCTGTTCGGCGGCTTCTACATCGTGCCGCTGTATGCCCTGGTGCAGCAGCGGTCCCCTGCCGCCGAGCGCTCGCGCATCATCAGCGCGAACAACATCTTCAACGCCGCCTTCATGGTCGTCGCGGCGCTGTTTGCGGCGGTCGCGCTCAGAAACGGCGCGACGATTCCGGAACTGATCCTTGCAACGGGCATAATGAACGCGGTGGTGGCGATGTACATCTACACGCTGGTGCCGGAGTTCCTGTTGCGCTTCCTGTGCTGGATGTTGGTCCACTCGGTGTATCGGCTGAACAAGGAAGGCATCGAGCGCATTCCCGAGACAGGCCCGGCGCTGCTGGTCTGCAACCACGTGAGCTACGTCGACGCGCTGATCATCTCGGCGGCATGCCGCCGCCCGATCCGCTTCGTGATGCACCACTGGATCTATCGCAACCCGGTGCTGGGTTGGATCTTTCGCGGCATGAAGGCGATTCCGGTCGCCTCCGCGAAGGACGATCCGGAAATTCTGGCGCGCGCAATGGACGAAGTCGCCGCCACCCTCAACGAGGGGGAGCTGGTGTGCATTTTTCCGGAGGGCAGGCTCACGCTCGACGGCGAGATCGGAGAGTTCCGCAGCGGCGTGAACAGGATCCTCGCGCGCACGCCGGTGAGAATCGTCCCCCTCGCGCTGTCAGGCCTTTGGGGTTCGCTCTTTTCGACGCGGGCTGGCGCATGGTGGCGCCGCTGGCGCCGTGGCCTGTTCTCGCACGTGGATCTTCGCATCGGAGAACCGCTCGCGCCGGATGCCGCAACGCCGCAGGAACTGCGCGCGACGGTCCTCGCGCTGCGGGGTGCGAAGCCCTGAACGCAAGCGAATTTCGATCTGCGGCGTCAGGCTCGACGGCGGCCTCGCCGCAGCGATCCGGGCCGTGCCTGCGTTTCAGAGCTGCCTGCCGGCGAGTTCCCCGAGCTTCGCGATCGCCTGCTCGGTGCGGGAAGACCACAGCTCGCCGCAGCCCATGCGGATGCAGTTTCGGTAGCGGCCGGTGGCGGAGAAGAGCACGCCGGGTCCGAGGGAAATGTTGTGCTTCATCGCCTGGTGGAACAGCTCTATCGAGTCGCAGCCGGCGGGCAGCTCGACCCAAAGTATGAACCCGCCCGCGGGACGCGTGATGCGCGTGCCGGCCGGGAAGTGCTCCGAGACGGCTGCGGACACGCGGGCAACCTGCTCACGGAACGCGCGCCGCAGGCTGCGCAATTGCCGGTCGTAGCCGCCGCTGGCGAGGAATTCTGCGAGCGTGAGCTGCAACGCTTCGGGGCTGCCGACCGAGTTGATGAACTTCCCCATCTGCACCTGCGCGTGCCACTTGCCGGGCGCGACCCAGCCCAGCCGGAAGCCGGGCGCCACGGTCTTGGTGAACGAGGAACACAGCATCACGTTGCCGCCGCGGTCGAAGCTCTTGACCGGAAACGGGCGCTCCTCGCCGTAATAGATGTCGCCGTAGACGTCGTCCTCGATGAGCGGCACGCCGCGCTTCGCCAGCATGGCGGCGAGCCGCTTCTTGTTTTCGTCCGGCATGGTGAACCCGAGCGGGTTCTGCGCGTTCGCCATGACGATGACCGCCGCGATCTTCGTGCGTTCCAGGGCGAACTCCAGCGCGTCCAGGGAGATCCCGTCGCGCGGATGGGTGGGGATCTCCAGCGCCTTCACGCCCAGCATCTCGAGGATCTGCAGCAGCCCGAAGTAGGTCGGCGACTCCAGCGCGATGGTGTCTCCGGGCCGGGCGACCGCGCGCAGGCAAAGGTTCAGCGCCTCCATCGCGCCGTCGGTGACGATGATGTCCTTGGCCGAGAGATTGCAGCCGAAATCGAGCGCGTGGCGTGCGATTTGCCGGCGCAGCTCTTCGTTGCCCGGGGGCAGTCCGTAGTGGGTCAGGGACAGCGGCTTGCGGCGCGCGACCGAGGCGAGCGCGCGCCTGAGCTTCTGCGTCGGCATCAGCTCGTGGCTGGGGCAGGCGGCGCCGAAGGACACCACGCCCGGCTTGCGCGCGTCGAGGATCTCCTGCACCAGCGCGCTCACGCCGACGAGATGCGCCGCGGCGGGCGGCCTGGAGATCGACGGCTCGTCAGCCGCCGGCGCGCGATGGCGCACGTAGTAGCCGGCGTTGGGCCGCGCCTCGATCAGCCCACGGTTTTCCAGCACCTCGTAGGCGCGCAGCACGGTGGAGATCGAAACCCGTTTCTGGCTCGACAGCCGCCGCACCGAAGGCACGCGCTCTCCCGGGCGCAGCGTGCCGGCTGCGATCATGTGAAAAATCGAATCGGCGACCGATTCGTAGAGAACGCTCTGCTCGTCCATGACCCGGAAATCTTCCGGCAAGCGCGCCGCGCGAAACAGGCACAGCGCACCCTAGATTCGACCATAACAGTTTAGCGATCGGCAAACTGTTACGTACACAATTTGCGGATCGTGATCCTGTTATGGTCGCGCTTCGCGGGCTAGGATGGCCTGCGTCGAAACGGCTGCGGAGCGTGTCATGAGGCTGGATCTCGGCAAGGCGACGGTGTCACTGGTGCCCGGTCAACTGCTCAAGCTCAAGGGTGCGAAGGGCACGCGCGTAAGCTGCATGGCGGGCGAAATCTGGATCACCCAGGAAGGCAGCGGCCGCGACGAATTCGTTTCCGCGGGCGAGTCGGTTACGGTTCGGACCGAGGGCCTGACCTTGATCGAGGCGTTCTGTCCGTCGTCGGTCGGTATCGAGACGCAGCGGCCGCGTTCTGCGGCGCAGCCTAAGAGAACGACTCCGCGAACTCAGCCGGCATAGCGGCTGTCCGGTCGCGCCTCGGGCTGCGTGCTGCGACGGGCGTGCCGCCGGTCGCTAATTGGATGTCGCAGTTACGGCGCGGCCCGGGGTCGCGGTGTCGATCGCGTCCATGACGCGCGCCTCGGTGAGGATCTCCGGCAGCAGCGCCGGCGCGCCGCCGCCTGCCGGGTACAGTGCGTAGACCGGCACTCCGCTGCGCCCCAGCTCCTTGAGCGCGGCGGTGATCTCCGGGTTCTGGCTTGTCCAGTCGGCGCGCATCAGCACCACCTGCCGCTGCGTGAAGCGGTCCATCACCGACTGACGTTGCAGCACCAGCCGCTTATTCACCTGGCAGGTCACGCACCATGCCGCGGTGAATTCCACGAACACTGCCTTGCCCGCGGCCTGCTCCTGCGCGACGGCGGCGCGGGACCAGGGTTTCCAGGCGTCTGCCGCCTGCGGTGCGCCGGATTTCGACGCAACCGGCCAGGCGACGACGAATGCGAGCGCGAACAGCGCAGCCGCCGCCGCGACGCCGCCGTGCCGCACGCGCGCGTCAAGGGCATAGCTCCAGCGGCCGAGCGCCCACAGCGCCGCGCCGAGCAAGGTCAGTCCGACCAGCAAACGCGCGGCCCCGTCCACGCCGATCTGACGTCCGAGAACCCACACCAACCAGACCGTGGTCAGGTACAGGGGGAAGGCGAAGATCTGCTTGAGTGTGTCCATCCAGGGGCCGGGACGTGGCAGCCTGTTCATCCATCCCGGCGCGAACGACAGCACCACGTAAGGTGTGGCCATGCCGAGCGCGAGCGCAGTGAAGGTGAGCATCGCGGTGAGCGCGGACTGCGTGAGCGCGAAGCCGAGGGCCGCGCCCATGAAAGGCGCCGTGCACGGCGTGGCGACCGCGGTGGCGAGCGATCCGGACAGAAACGCGTCCAGATAGCCCGAACGGGCGCGCACGCTTCCTGCGAGCCGCTGCATCGAGTCGCCGAAATGGAATACTCCGGAGAGGTTGAGAGCGAGCGCGAAAAACAACATCGCGAGCGCGCCGATCACCAGCGGCGATTGCAGTTGGTAGCCCCAACCGAGCGCGGCGCCTCCGGCACGCAGCAGCAGCAGCGCCCCGGCGATGGCCCAGAAACACGCGAGCACGCCCGCCGCGAACAACAGGCCATGCGCGCGCAGGCTGGCACGGTCGCCGCTCGCCTGTGCGACGAAGCCCAGCACCTTGATCGAAACGATAGGGAATACGCAGGGCATGAGATTCAGGATCAGCCCGCCGGCAAAGGCGAACCCGAGCGCGAGCACGAGCGAGAGCCGGTTCGTCGCGGGCGCCTCCGGCGGCAGGGCGGCGCCCACGCCGAATGCGGCGCTCACGTTTGCGGCCAAGCTGCCGTCCGCGAAGCCGGGCTCGGCCACCAGCAGCCCGGAGAGCTCGCCGTTCTTTGCGGAAACGTTCGGGGCGGCGGCAAAGCGCAATCGCCATTTGTCCCCGACCGCCGTGAGGCGCTGCTTCGAGGCATAGTTGATCCAGCCGTCCTGGTCCGGGAAGAAGGCGAGCCGGGTCAGTTCGGGCGCCGCCGCGCGCGGAATCTCGATCAGCCATTCTTCGCCGGCGAGCGTGGCGGTGGCGCGAACGCCGTCCACGACGCGTGGCAGCGCGGCGCGCGTGGCCTCGATGCGCGACGCCCACATCGGGTCGGGCGTTGCCGGTCCGACCGGAAGCGCGAGGGCGAACTCCGCCTCGCCCGGAATGCAGATCTGCTCGCACACCAGCCATTTCGCCATGGCCTGGATCGGCACGCTGCCGGAGACATCGGCGGGCGTGCGGATGTCGGTGAGCAGCAGAACCTCTCCTTCGTAGCCGTAGTTCGCAAGCGGTCCGATGTCGATGCGGCTCGGCGTCGGCCATTGGATCGGGCCTGCCTCGAAGCCCGGCGGCAGCGTCCATTGGATGCGGGTCGGCAAGCCGGAATCGCCCGGATTCTTCCAGTAGGTGTGCCAGCGCCGGTCCGCCTTGAGCCGCAGCGCGAGCGTGAGCGGCTCGCCCGGCTCCACGGCGGTGGTGGCCGCGATCAGTTCGGCCTCGATGTGCGGACGGTGCACCGGAGCGGCGAGCAAGCCGGCGGGAACGACCAGACTGAGCAGTGCAAAGAGGGGGCGCATGCGTCGGGGAAGAAGAGATCTCAGCACTCAGAGCGCGGCCAGCAGGAATAGTTCGGCGCAGACTCCGAAGCACATTCGCGCTAGCTCTCGGAGCGGCGAACCGTCACGCCGGGGCGCTTCGGCACGTCGGGCAACAGGCGCGTGCCGAGGCCCGGCCCGTCGAGCGGGTAGATGAATCCGTCCTCGACCCGCGGCAGCTCGGTGAGCAGGTCCTTGTACCAGGTCGAATAATACGCACGCACCACTTCCATGATGAGCGCGTTCGGGATGTGGACCATCAGGTGGATCGAGGCCACCCATACCACCGGCCCGTTGCAATCGTGCGGCGCGACCGGCCGCTGCCAGCTCTCCGCGAGCGCTGCGATCTTCCTCGCCTCGCTGAGCCCTCCGCACCAGCCGACGTCGAGCATGACGACGTCGGCCGCCTGCTGCGCCAGCACCTCGCGGAACGGATACGTGCCGCCCAGCGTCTCGGATGCGCACACCGGAATGGAGGTCGAGCGCGCGTATTCCTTGAGGGTTGCGACATCGCACATCCGGATCGGGTCCTCGGCCCAGAACGGCCGGTACGGCTCCAGCGCCCGAGCGATCCGTTTCGCCTGCTCGAGGTTCCACAGCGAGTGGAACTCCGCCATCACTTCGATGCGCTCGCCCACCGCCTTGCGGATCTTGCGCCACGGCTCGAGCGCGACATCGAGGTCCCGCGCGGACAGGAAGCTGCCGCCGTTGTCCTGCGCATAGGGATCGAAAGGCCAGATCTTCATCGCACCGAAACCTTCCTCGAGCAGCGAGTGCGCCAGTTCGTCGGCGGCGTAGACGAAGGCGATCTGGTCGTCGTAGGGCCCTTCGCGCGGCGGCGGTGGGTCGGCGGCGCGAATCGAGCGGCGCGCGACGGTGGTGGTGTTGTAGCGGTAACCGGCGCAGGTATTGTAGGCGCGGATTCGCTCCCGGCACCGGCCGCCGAGCGCCTGCCAGAGCGGCTGGCCGAGCGCCTGACCGAGGATGTCCCACAGCGCGACGTCGACCGCGGAGGCGGCGCGCACCTCGGCGCTGGAAGAATGGAAGCCGAGATAGCTCGCCATCATCGCCTTGTGGTGGCGCGGAATGTCGCGCGGGTCTTCGCCGAGCAGATAGGGCGCGAGCAAGTCGTGGATCTGCGCCTCGACCGCCGGCGCGCCGCGCGAGGTCTCGCCGAGCCCGGTCAGGCCCTCGTCGGTGTGGACCCGGCACAGCAGCAGGTTGGGGCGGTCGGGCAGCCGCAGCGTCTCGATGGCGGTGATTTTCATGGCTGTCGTTGGTCTGCACGCAAGCCGCGCGCGGCATGCGCCGGCACGCCGGCGACGCCGCGCGGGAGCGCGCGCATTTGCTTCTCGGCTCGCAACTCGCGGCATTCTAACCGCGGGGCGCCGGCGGCCGGCGCAGAAAACTACTTGTACACCAGGACCGGCACCTTGGAGTGCGCGAGCACCTTCGCCGCCTGGCTGCCGAGCAACAGCCCGCTCAACCCCGTGCGGCCGTGCGAAGCCATGTAGATGAGGTCGCATTTCTTCTTGTTCGCCGCTTCCACGATCGCCTGCCAGGGCGCGAGGCTGGCGAGGAAGAAGCCCTGGTAGGGCACGCGTCGCGCTTTCGCTTCTTTCTCGACGAAAGCGAGAAACTTCTCCGCCGTCTGTCTGCCGCGCTTGTCCCATTCCGTGCGCGACATCAGATCCGGGGGGAAGTATTCACCGTAGCTCAGCACCTCGTACTGCTCGGGGGAATAAAACCCGGTGACCCTCGCCCCGATCGCCTTGGCGAACGCAACGCCGGCCTTCACCGCTTTGCGAGACAACGCCGACCCGTCGGTCGGCAGAAGGATGTGCTTGTACATGCAGACCACTCCCTGGGATGGAACGGCAAACAGTGTACCCGTCCGGCTGCGCGGCGGGATTGACCTCGGTCAAGGTCTGAACTTGCGCCGGCTTCGGTTATATTGCGCCGTTCGTTTTCGGAGGAGACAGGTGACGCCGTATACGCTCGCCGTGCTGAGGATGCTCGAGGACGGCGAATTCCACTCCGGCCAAGAGATCGGCCGCCGGCTCGGCATCTCGCGCGAATCGGTTTCCAACGCGCTCGCGCAGGTCGAAGACCATGGCCTGGAGCTGGACCGAGTGCGTGGCCGCGGATATCGGCTGCTGAAGCCGGTTCGCTGGCTAGATGCGCGGCAGATCCGCGCCCGCCTCGGCAGGCTCTCGAAACGCTATGCGCTCGAAGTGGTGGAGCAGACCGGATCGACAAACGACGATTTGCTCGCAAGGGCGGCGCAGGGTGCGCCCTCCGGCCTGGTGCGCGTCGCAGAGCTGCAGACCCGCGGACGCGGGCGACGGGGCCGGCAATGGCACACCGGGTTGGGCGACGCGCTGACGTTTTCGCTGCTGTGGCGCTTTTCGCAGGGCGGGGGTTTTCTCTCCGGGCTCTCGCTGGCGGTCGGCGTAGCGCTGCTGCGCGCGCTGCGCGGCTTGGGCGCGCAGGACGCGGCGCTCAAATGGCCGAACGATGTGCTGTGGAGGTATCGCAAGCTCGCCGGCATCCTGATCGAGCTCACCGGCGAGGTGATGGGGCCGACCGCCGCGGTGATCGGCATCGGGGTCAATCTGCGACTCGCCGATTCGGTGGTCGATCGCATCGATCAGCCGGTGGTGGATCTCGCCCGCATCGGCGTGGACGCCGACCGCAACCGACTGCTTGCCGAGCTGCTCATCGAGCTTGCCCGGGTGCTCGACGTGTTCTCGGTGCATGGTTTCGCGCCGTTTGCCCGAGAGTGGAACCGCGCGCACGCCTATCAAGATAGAATGGTGCGGCTCCGCATGCCGGATGGCGCCGCCCCGGAAGGGCGCGTAGCCGGCGTGGCGGAGGACGGCGCACTGCTGCTCGCCACGCGCTCCGGCACGCGCAGATACTATGGCGGGGAGCTGTCCATGCGTCCTGTCCGTTCCTGACCCGATCTTGTCCGCACCGAAAATCTTCCTGCTCGTCGATGCCGGCAACAGCCGCGTGAAATGGGCGCTGCACGACGACGGCGGCTTCTCGCACGAGGGCTCGCGCGCGGTTTCCGACCTCGCAGCGCTTGCCCGCGATTGGTCGCTGCTGCCGAGGCCGGACGAGGTTCTCGTCGCCAACGTGGCCGGCGAGCATGCCGCCGCTGCGTTTACGGCCGCAGCGGCGCGGTGGCGGCTCGCGCCGCGCCTGATCTCCGCGCGGGCGGAGCAGTGCGGGGTGATCAGCCGCTATGAGAACCCGGGTCAGCTCGGCCCGGATCGGTGGGCCGCGTTGATCGGTGCGCGGGCGGCGCGGCGCGGCGCGCTATTGGTCGTGTGCGCGGGCACCGCGGCGACCATCGACGCGCTCGCGGCCGACGGCGTCTTTCTCGGCGGGCTGATCCTGCCCGGCTTCGATCTCATGCATGACGCGCTCGCGGCCGGCACGGCGCGGCTGACGGCGGAGAGCGGCGAGTTCCACCGCTTTCCGCGCGCCACGCGAGACGCCATCAGCAGCGGTGCCATCCAGGCGATCTGCGGCGCGGTGCAACGCATGTGCGCATTGGTGAAAGAGGAAACCGGCGCCGTACCCGCGATCGTGGCAAGCGGCGGCACGGCGCCGATCGTGGCGCGCCATCTCGGCGGCCCCGTCGAAGTGCGCGAAAGACTCGTCCTCGAGGGGCTGCTCCGCATCGCGGGAGAACCCGCATGAGGTGGATATTCGCGCTGCTGCTGCTGCTCGACGCGGCGCTCGCGGGCTACATCTATCTGCAGCGCACGCGCCCGAATCCGGACGCGCAACTGCCACGGCTGCAGATGAATGCGGACCAGATACGCATCCTGCCCGGTCCGCCGAAGCCGGCGAAGCCGGCGGCCGCCATGTGCCTCGAGTGGCGCAGTTTCGATCCGTCCGAGCTGGCACGCGCGCGCGCGGCGCTCGAGCCGCTTGCGCTCGGCGAGCGGCTGTCGAGTCGCGAAGTCGCCATCACCGCCGGCTGGTGGGTCTATATGCCGCCGCAGAACACGCAGGCAGCGATGGAAAAGAAGGCCTCCGAGCTGAGGGATCTGGGCGTGACCGAATTCTTCCCGGTCACCGAACCCGGCAGGTGGCGCTATGCAATCTCGCTCGGCATATTCAGGAGCGAGGCTGCGGCCCAGACCTATCTCTTGCAGCTCAGGTCAAGGGGCGTGCGTTCGGCGCTCGTGGGCGCGCGCGAGCAACGCGTCACGCAGACTGCACTGGTCATCCGCGAGCCGAACGCCGAGGAGTCGGCGAAGCTCATCGAGCTGAGCGCCGGTTACCCGGGCACCGAGCTGCGGGCAGCCGAATGCCAGGGCTGAATGCGAAGGCCTAGGCCGGCTGCAGCTCGCGCAGGCCGTGGCCGTTGTCTTTCAGCTCGAGTCTGCGATCGTGAAAGGGAATGAGACTGGGCCGATGTCCGATGGAGACGATAGTGGTGTCGGGCAGCCGTTCGCGCAGCAGCCGGTAGAGTTTTTCCTCCAGGGATTCGTCGACCGCGGAGGTGGCCTCGTCGAGGAACAGCCAGCTCGGCTTGTGCAGCAGGGCGCGCGCGAACGCGATGCGCTGCTGCTCGCCCGGGGAAAGTTCCAGCGCCCAGTGGCGCGACTCGTTCAGCCGTCCGACGAGATGCGGCAGCCCGCAGGCCGTTAACGTCTCGACGATCTGGTCCTCCGGGAATTGCGCCTCGCTTTCGGGATAGCTCACCACCTGGCGCAGCGTGCCGATCGGCAGATAAGGTCGCTGCGGCAGGAAGAGGACTTTGAAGTTGCGCGGCTGGCGCACGTGTCCGGCGCCGAACGGCCAGATTCCGGCGATGGCGCGGAACAGGGTGCTCTTGCCCGAGCCCGAGGGGCCGCGGATCAGCAGCTTCTCGCCTGGGCGGATCAGGGCTTCGGAGGGCGCCACGATCGCCTTGCCGTCAGGCAGGCTGAGCGCGACGTGATCGATGACGAGCTCGTCGCGGCTTTCCTGGTCTACTTCGATTCCCCTCTGCTGGACCACGCCGGTGCGCACCTGCTGCATCGCGTAGCGGAAGCCGAGCAGACGGTCCATGGTCGCCTTCCAGGAGGCAAACGTGGTGTACGCCCCGATGAACCAGGACATCGAGCCCTGCACTTGGCCGAAGGCATTCGAAATCTGGATCAGGCCGCCGAGCTGGATCGCACCGGAAAAGTAGCGCGGCAGGCCGACCAGGAAGGGGAATACCACCGCCACCTGGTTGTAGCCGATGGTGAAGAAGTTGAGGATCTTCTGCCGCTTCATGATGCTCCACCAGTTTCCCACCACCGCCAGGAAGCGGTTGCGGAATCCATTCAGCTCGTCGTGCTCGCCGTGGTACAGCGCCACGCCTTCGGTGTTCTCGCGGAAGCGCACCAGGGCGAAGCGGAAATCCGCCTCGAAGCGCTGCTGGTTGAAGTTCAGGCCGATGAGCGGTTTGCCCAGCGCGTGCGTGACCCACGTGCCGGCGATCGCGTAGGCGAGCGCCACCCACACCATGTAACCCGGGACCACGATCTGCGTCGCATTGACTGGGATCGATATCGGCCCGGAAAGTGACCACAGAATGCCGACGAACGAGCCGAGCGTGACCACGGCGTTGAGCAGACCCAGGCTCAGGGAAAGCGTGTCGTCGACGAACATCCTGAGGTCCTCGGAGATGCGCTGGTCGGGGTTGTCGGTGGGGCTGCCGGTCAGCTGCAGGCGATAGTACGTTCGCTCGCCCAGCCATTCCTGGAGATATCTCTCGGTGAGCCAGCGCCGCCAGCGGATCTGCAGCATCTGGTTGAGATAGAAGGCGTACACCGCCATGCCGATGTAGATCGCGGCAAGCACGCAGAAGCGCAGGATCTGGTGGTAGGCCTGATCCTTGTTTTTCTCCTGCAGCGCGTTGTAGAAGAGGTTGTACCACTCGTTGAACAGCACGTTCATGTACACCATCGCGAGAGTCAGACCGATGACCGCCGCGAGCAGCAGCCAGGCGGTGAGCCTTTCCTCCGAGGTCCAGTACGGTTTGATCAGCGACCAGGTGTCGCGCCAGAAGCGAGGTCTTGACGCCATGGGGATTGCCTTTCTCGGGAGCTGTTTCAGGACTTTCTGATCTTCGACACGAGCGCCGTGGTGGAGCGTTCGAACTCAAAAGGAATGGACCGGACCTCGCCGCCCCAACTCTGCACCTGCTGCGCGCCGACGATCCGGGCGACGGGCCAGTCGCCCCCCTTGACCAGTACGTCGGGCCGGCAGGCGAGAATCAAATTCAGCGGTGTGTCCTGCTCGAACCAGGTGACCAGCGCGACGCATTCGAGCGCGGCAAGCACCGCCATGCGGTCCTCGAGGCAGTTGATCGGCCGCTCCGGTCCCTTGCCGAGGCGACGCACCGAGTCGTCGGAATTGAGTCCCACGACCAGGCTCGCGCCCAGCGCGCGCGCCCGCGCGAGATAAGTGACGTGGCCGCGGTGCAGGACGTCGAACACGCCGTTGGTGAAGACCAGTGGGTGCGGCAGCGCCGCGGCGCGCTCGCGCAGCGCCTCGGGCGCGCAGATCTTGCGTTCGAAGTCAGGTTCGGTCATGGCAGTTCCGTGCTCGGGAGCCGCCATGATACAGAGTGCTCCGGCGGCGTCGCGCAACTGTTCGCGATAGCGATTCAGATCCCGTGCCGTGCTGATTGGTTCATCGGACGGACTGGAACGATCGTGCGCGAGCATCACCCCGCGCACGGTGACGCAATCGAGTCGGCTCGATGCGACCGTATTCGCCATGCGCGGCGGGCTGTCCCGACGAGGATGCGGCGCGACGACACGGGGTGCGCGTTTGAAAGGGTCTGTCCGGCGCCGCCCGCGATGCGCGAACCGGCGCGGAAGAGGAAACGGAACTCCCACCGCGCCCTCCGGCGCGACGGAAGGTTCGCGCCTCAATCGAGATATTCGAAGACCTTGACCACCCGCTGCACGCCGCCGGTGGTGGCGGCAGTCTGCGCGGCTTCCTCGGCCTCGGCCCGGGTTACCAGGCCCATCAGATAAACGGTTCCGCTCTCGGTGACGACCTTGATGTTGACCGCGCTCACGTTCTTGTTCTGCACCAGGCGGGCCTTGACGCGGCTGGTGAGCAGGCTGTCGTTGCTGCGCGATACGAAGGAGCTGGCGCCGGAAACCACCAGCTCGTTCTGGACATTGCGGACGTTTGGCACCTCCAGCGTGATCGCTTCCACGTCCTTCTTCGTCTGCTCGTCCGGAACCTGACCGGTCAGCAGCACGAATCGGTTGAAGCTCGTGACGCTTACCCGCACCTTGTCCTCGAACCGCTCGTTGATGCGATTGGAGGCCTTCAGCTCGATGGTCTGGTCCTCGAGGATCGTCCCGCTCGAGCGCCTGTCCTCGGCCACCATCGCGCCGGCGCCCACTCCGGCGCCTATCAGCAGCGGCGCGCATCCTTGCAGAACGGCAAGTGCGGCGCCGAGAGCAACGACCGGAATGCAAATTCGCATTTACTCTGCTCCAAGCAATAGACAATCGATCGAGTCGCACATGCAGTGCAGGCACAGCAGGTGCACTTCCTGGATCCGGGCTGTCTTGTCCGCCGGAACGCAGATGTGTATGTCGTCGGCCGCCAGCAGGCCTGCCATCTTCCCTCCCCTCTTTCCGGTCAGCGCCACGACTGTCATCTGCCGATCGTGCGCGGCGCTCATTGCCTCGATCACGTTCGGCGAGTTGCCGCTGGTCGAGATCGCGAGCAGGATGTCGTTCGGCTGGCCGAGCGCGCGCACCTGTTTCGAGAACACCTCGTTGTAGTCATAGTCGTTCGCAATCGACGTCAGCGTCGAGGAGTCGGTCGTCAACGCGACCGCCGCGAGCGGCGGGCGCTCCATCTCGAAGCGATTGAGCAGTTCGGCGGCGAAGTGCTGCGCGTCGGCGGCGGAACCGCCGTTGCCGCAGGCGAGGATCTTGCCCTCGTTCATCAGGCACTGAACCATGCGCTCGGCGGCGCGGGCAAGGGGTTCGGCGAGCAGCTCCATGGCCTGGAGCTTCAGATGTGCGCTGTCGGTGAAATGCTGGTGGATCCGGCTGACGAGGTCCATTCCGTTTCCGGGACGGCTTTTCAAGGGGCGCATTATTGCATAAAGCAGCGTGCGCCCGACTCTCGGGCTTTCATTCGCCGAATGCGTTCCTGATCCAGCGCGGTTCATTGTCGCCATCCAGCAACACTGCGTCGAACCGGCAGGCGGGCATGTCGCCGCGCTGCGCCATGTAATGCCTGGCCGCGGCGAGCAGCCGGCTGCGCTTGGCGCTCGTGATGCTTTCGATCGCACCCCCGAAGGCGCGCGAGGTTCGCATCCGCACCTCTACAAAAACAGTCACCGCGCCTTCGCGCATTACCAGGTCGATCTCGCCGAAGCGGCAGTGGTAATTTCGCGCCAGCAGTGCCAAGCCTTGCGTGCGCAGGAAGACCAGCGCCGCGTCCTCTGCGCCGCGTCCGCCGGCGGTCATCGGGAGACGGACACGGCGCGCACCGTGCCGCCGGCGAATTCCGCCGGAACCAGGTCCCGGACGAACTGCTGCCCCTCCAGACGGACCGTGCCCGTGACGCCGTCCAGGGAGCCGTTCCAGTCGGGCTGCGTCAGCATCGCGTGCACGATGCGATAGGCATCGATGCCTAGGGCGTAAAGCCGCTCCATTTCGAGGCCGGTGGTCTTCAGTTCCGGCCTGAGGTAGGTGATTACGGCCGGATTGTCCGGCTCCAACAGCCACGGCATGTCCATGAAACGCACGCCTTCGAGATCGTAGGCCTCGAGCGCATCGGCGTTGGAGGCGAATACCAGCGAAGTGGCGTAGATCGTTTGACGGGTGCCCAGATAGGGGCGGATGAAACGTGCGCGCGCCGAGTCGACGGATAGGAAAACGGTGTTTGCGCTGCTTGACGTGAGCCGCTCCCGAAGCTTGGCGAGCATCGCCGGTTCGGTCGAGTATTCGAACTGCTCGGCGATCTCGCCCTTCCGGTTGCGCCACTCTTCGGAGAATGCCTGCGCAATGCGCCGCCCGAGCGGGGTGTCGCCGACGACGATAAACGCACTCGTTCCACCCTGCCTGAGCGCATAGAGCGCGACCTGTCGTGCCTCCGACTCGATCTGCAGTCCGAACACGTAGAGCATGCCGCGTGGCAGCTGCGCGTCGAGCTCCGGCACGTTGAGCGCAAGCGTCGGTACCCGTATCTCGCTGCTTCCTGCCAGCGCCGAGACGCCGCTGCGGGTGAGCGGTCCGATCACGGCGCGTGCGCCGGCGGCCAGCGCCCGCTCGTAAGTATCCAAGATGTGCGGCGGATCCTCGGTGGTCGCGTAGACGATCACCGGAAGAGAGGGATCCTGCTGCAGATTCGCGGCTGCCTGCACGCCCAGCCGGACCGCATCCGCGTGCCGGCCAAACGAAGCCGACTGCAGCGGCAGCACGACCGCAATGTGCGGCTGGGTCAAGCGGACCCGGTCGTCATTACCCGGCATTTCGGCGGTCTGCGCGAGCGCACAGTCCGTGACGAATGGAGCGGCCGCCCAGTATAGTAGCGACGAGAGCAGAACCGACAAGGCCGAGCGACGTTGCATAGAGTACAGGACGGGACGCAGGGCGCCACATTATATGTGGTTGCCACCCCGATCGGGAATCTGCGCGACGTCACGTTGCGCGCTCTCGATGTGCTGAAGTCCGTCGACGCGATCGCGGCGGAGGATACGCGCATCGCGGGACGCCTCCTGGCGCACTACGGGATTTCGACCCGCACCTTTGCCATCCACGAACACAATGAGCGCGAAGCGGCCGAAAAGCTGCTTCGGATGCTCGCAGAAGGCCGCTGCGTCGCACTGGTGACGGATGCGGGAACGCCGGGGCTGAGCGACCCGGGCGCGCTCGCGGTGTCCCGCGTGCGCGCAGCGGGGTTTCGCGTGATCCCGATTCCGGGACCGAGCGCATTGGCTGCGGCGATATCGATTTCTGGAATCGCGGCCGGGCGCTTTCTCTTCTGCGGCTTCCTTCCGGCCAAGTCGTCGGAACGACGCAGCGCGCTGGAGCAGTTGTCGCACTTTGCGCATCCGATGGTGTTTTTCGAAGCGCCGCACCGGATCGCGGAGACGATGACGGACATGCAACGCGCGTTCGGCGACGAGCGGGGGATCTTGATCGCCAGAGAACTCACCAAGGTGTTCGAGGAAGTCCAGGCCTGCACCCTCGGAGAGGCGCCTGCGTGGCTGGCGGCGAAACCGCAGCGGCTGAAGGGGGAGTTCGTCCTCCTGGTGCACGGTTGCGAAGGCAAAGACGTCGCGCACCGGCAGAGCGAGGAGCGGGTCCTCAGGCTGCTGCTTGCCGAACTTCCTGTGAAGCAGGCGGTCCGGCTCGCAACGCAGATCACCGGCGGGAAGCGCAATCTGCTGTACCGGCGCGCCTTGGAAGCGGATAGGGAGATCCGGGGCAATAAAGGGGGCGACTGACTTCGTGCTAGAGGCGGCGTGGCTGTCACTGCGCCGGAGCTCGACGGCATTATTCAATGCGGAACAACAGATGCAGACGATAACGCTGACGCGGCCGGACGACTGGCACCTTCACCTGCGCGATGCCGACGCGATGCGCACGGTATTGCCGGACACCGTGCGGCGTTTCGCGCGTGCGGTGGTCATGCCGAACCTCGACCCGCCGGTAGTCACGACCGCGCAGGCACGGGCGTATCGGGGCCGCATTCTGGAAGCGCTGCCGCCGTCATCGGCATTCACGCCCCTGATGACTCTGTACCTGACCGACAACACCAGCGCGGAAGAGGTCCGCCGCGCCAAGGCGAGCGGCATCGTGTACGCGGTCAAATACTATCCGGCCGGCGCGACGACCAATTCCGATTCCGGCGTGACCGACATCCGCAACTGCTTTGCCGTGCTCGAAGCGATGGCGGAAGTCGGCCTGCCGTTGCTTGCGCATGGCGAGGTGACCGATCCGCTCGTTGACGTATTCGACCGGGAAAAAACATTCATCGAGCGCGAGCTGGCGATGCTCGTGCGGCGCTTCCCGGGCCTGAAAATGGTGTTGGAGCACATTACGACCAAGGAAGCGGTCGCATTCGTGACGGCGGCGTCCAAATCGGTGGCGGCGACGATCACCGCGCATCACCTGCTGCTCAACCGCAACGCGCTGTTTCAGGGCGGTATTCGCCCGCACCACTATTGCCTGCCCGTGCTCAAGCGCGAGGAGCACCGGCAGGCGCTCCTCGGCGCTGCGACCGGCGGAAATCCGAAGTTCTTCCTCGGCACCGACAGCGCGCCCCACGAACGCCGCAGCAAGGAGAGCGACTGCGGCTGCGCCGGGGTGTATACCGCGCACGCGGCGATCGAGCTGTACGCGGAAGCCTTCGAGGCGGTGAATGCGCTCGACCGGCTGGAGGCATTCGCAAGTCTGCATGGTGCGGACTTCTACGGCTTGCCGCGTAACCGGGACACGATCACACTGGAAAAGCGAAGCTGGCGCGTGCCGGCGCGTTTGCCGTTCGGCGCAGGCGAACTGGTCCCGCTGCGGGCCGGTGCAAGCGTAGCCTGGAGTCTGGCTTGATATGCAAATTGGGAGGTCCTTATGCGTTCGGTAGTTACGGGTTTTCTCTTCGCGTTGTCGTCCGTCTGCCTTGCGGGCAACATCGATCAGTTGCAGAACATCAACCAGGGGCAGTTCCGGCTGCTCTCCGAAGACTTGGGTGCGGCACTGTCGTACAAGCCGTTGGCCCCGGCGGCCCCGCTCGGCATCGCCGGCTTCGATATCGGCGCAGAAGTGAGCGCAACGAAGTTGCGCAATCCGGCGATTCTCGATCAGGCCACATCGGGCAACACGCCCTCCTGGCTCGTTGTGCCCAGGATCGAGGCGCAGAAAGGGCTACCGTTCGATATCGACATTGGCCTGACTTACAGCAAAGTGCCCGGCTCGAACATCGATCTCTGGGGCGGGGAGCTGCGCTATGCGATTCTCGAAGGCAGTACGACAATGCCGGCGATCGCGGTGCGCGGCAGTTATACGAAGCTCACCGGCGTTGACCAGTTGGATTTTTCCACCAAGGGGCTGGATCTGTCCGTTTCAAAGGGTTTTCTGTTCATCAGTCCTTATGCGGGGCTGGGCAAGATTTGGGTTTCCAGTACGCCGAAGGGCGTGCCCACCCTTTCCGACGAGTCGTTTTCGATGAACAAGTTCTTTGGGGGAGCGAATATCGCACTCGGGGTCGTCAGCTTTGATCTGGAGGCGGATCGCACCGGGGATGCCTGGACCTACAGCGGCAAGCTCGCGCTGCGCTTCTGAGTAATATGCTCAATGGCAGAGCAGGCCGCGAGCGCATAATGTTCATGGTGGTGTAAGGCACGGTGAGGTGAACGCCGGGCCGCATGATGCACCGCGGCGTTTTCGGGCGGGAATCCGTCGTGCAGTTGCACATCAACGCGACAGCGACCTGCAGTCGAGGTTGGTCGCAATAAAACAAATGCACTCGGAGGGGAGGATCGATGAACAAGGCAGAGCTTGTCGAGGTGATATCGGGAAGAACGGGGGTCAGCAAGACGATAACCGGGACGTTGATCAATGCTTTTATCGAAACCGTTACCGGATGTCTCAAAAGAGGCGAGAGCGTGACGCTCGTTGGCTTCGGAACTTTCTCGCAGGGCAAACGC
>DASRFY010000172.1:0-53512 GCA_035651315.1 Burkholderiales bacterium | reverse complement strand
CCGCGCCACCTCAACGGGCAGCAATCCTTCCTTGAGCAAGGCCAGCGCGCGCACGCGCCGGCGTTCCAATTCCTGCGGGCTTCCGGTAGGTCTCATCGCGCACCTCCGGACCACAGTATAGGACATTAGTTACGCAGGTATCAATAGCGAGCGACGGGCGGCACCCGCGCCGTCAGGATCGCGCCAAAGACCAGACTCAGCGCCGCGCCCAGCGCGACCGTGCTGCCGATCGCGGCCAGTACCGGCGTGCGCGCCAGCCCGATCAGCCCGAAGCCGATGACGGTGGACAGATTGCACAGCAGCAGCGAGACCATGGTGCGCGCCGGGCGCTCGTCCTGCCGCGCGCTGCGGTGGAAGAACAGCGTGTAGTTCGACCCCACTCCCACCACCAGCAGCATGGCGACGAGATGAAAAATGTTGAGCGCCACGCCGGCGGCGGCGAGCAGCGCGCAGGTTGCGATCAACGCCGCCGCGAGCGGCGCGAGCACGTCCCAGGCGGCGCGCAGCGAGCGCAGCGAAACGAGCAGCAATGCCGCGATAGCCGCCGCGCCGAGCAGCGAGAAAGAGAGCACCCGGGTGCGATAGCCGCGATAGAGCGCGTCCGTCTCGCGCTTCAGGTCGAGCAGCGCCACATGCGCCGGGTCGAACCCGCGCAGCGCGCGCGCCAGCGCATCCGGGTCCGCCACCCCGGAAAGCGGCAGCATCCCCATCCACTCCGCGCGGCGCTCCACGAGCAGGCCGGCGAGCTTCGCCTCGAGGCCGGTGCCGCGAAGATCGCGACGAGTCAGCGGCGCCGCATGTCTCGCCTCCTCGATCTCGCGCAGAAACGGCGCGAATACCCCGCTGCGAAACGGCAGACCCGTTGCCGCCGCGGCCAGATTCCTGCGCAGCGTGCGCACATCGGGAATCGCCGCCAGGCGGGCGCGCTGCGCGGCCTCGCTCGGCAGATAACGTGCAGGGGAATCGAATCCCGCCAGGCCGCCCGCCTCGACGAGCCGATCCAGCGCACCTCCGACCGCCTCCGCGGTCTGCAAGGTCTGCTGTTCGGTGGCGGCGCGCACGATGACCAGCTCGCTCACGTCCGGCGCGCCGAGATCGCGCCGCATCTGCTCGTCGAGCCGTTGCTCGGCCTGCGGCACCGGGCTCAGCGCCGCCAGCTCGTCGTTCCACGCCGCCCCGCCGCGCCACACCAGCCATCCCGCGCACAGCGCGACCGCCGCCAGCAGAGGCAAGCGCAATGGACGCGCTTGCGCGATCGCCGCCAGCAGCGGCGGCCCGATCCGGTCCGCCACCTTCAGGCTGTAGGAAGCCGGCGCGAGCGCGGGCAGCACCCAGCGCGTAACCAGCACGGCGACGATCAGCCCGCTCGCAGAAAACAGTCCGAGCTGCGCCAGCCCGGGAAATCCGGAAAACAGCAGCGCGGCGAACCCGGTGACCGATGTGAGCACGCCCAGGCGCAGCGTCGGCCAGATGCGCGCGAGCGCGCGATCGGGCGGCGCCTCGGGGCCGGTGCCGGCGAACAGATAGATCGCGTAATCGACCGCTTCGCCGATCAGCGTGGCGCCGAAGCCGAGCGTGACGCCGTGGACGGCGCCGAAACTCGCGCCCACCGCCGCCACGCCGGCGAGCGCCCCGCTTGCGACCGGCAGCAGCGTCAGCAGCAGCACCCGCGGCGAGCGATACACGGCGAGCAGCAGCAGCGCGATGCACACCGCGGCCACGGTGGTGATGCGCAGCGCGTCGCCGCGGATCGAAGCGCGGCTTTGCACGCCGAACACCGCCGGCCCGGACAGCAGCAGCCGCGCTCCGCCCGCGCCGGCTTGCGCCTGCGCCTTGGCAAAGGCGCCGCGGATGCGCGCCAGCGCCCGCTCCTGCGCGTCCAGGTCGAAGCCCGGCGCGCGAGTCTGCGCCACCAGCAGGGCGCGGGAGCCGTCGCGGCTGAACCATACGCCGTCGCGCAAATCCGGCGCGTTCTGCGCCTGCAGCCGGTAGAGGATCGCGGCGAATTCGCCGGTCGGATCCCGCGGCAGCATCCGGCCCGCGAGCATGCCCAGCGGAGAGGCGAGCAGGTCGAGCTGACCCTCGAGCGCCGCGCGCAGCCCCGTCACCGTGAAGCGCGCCGGCGTGACCGCGGGGCTCAACTGATAGCGGTGGCGGATCAGCAGCTCGCCGTCGGCGCGCAGCCGATCCGCGGCGCCGTTGTTGGCGTAGGAAAACAGGGGATCGCCGTCGAGCTTCGCCCGCAGCGCGCGGCTCAGTTGCGCGCAAGCCGCCTCGTCGCAGCCTTCGATGCCGATCAGGATGAGCCGCGACACCACGCCGTCGCGCAACTGGTCCACCAGGAGTTGCTGGGCGGCGGAGGGCGAACGCGGCAGGAAAGCGGCGAGATCTGTGCTGTACTGCGCGCGGGCGACGATCCAGCCCGATGCCGCGAGCAGCGCGACCCAGGCCACGATCGCGATGCGTGCGCGCAATCTCACGAGTCATCCTCGAAGACCTGCATCACCGAACGGTCTCCCTGCGCCTCGGTCACCTCGATCACCCGCACGCTGCCGCGGCTGCCGCGGATGCGGATCTGGCTGATCACCGCGCGCATCTGCTCCAGGCGCGGCGCGAGCACCAGTTCCCAGTCCGCGGGCTCGCCTCCCAGGCCGACTGCATAGAAGCGCTCCAGGGCGTCGAGGTCGCCGTCGAGCGTGCCGCGAAAGCTCTCGACGAAGCCCCACAGCACCGGATAATCCTGCAGGCGCAGCGTACGCCTAGTGCGATTGGTGCTCTCGATGACGAGCGTGTCCGCGGAAACGATCAACGTCTCCGGCTTGGGCGCGAGCGTGCGCTTTTCCAATCGCCCCGGCGCGATATAGATCAGCCGGCCGCTGCTGACCAGCGGGCGCTCCAGCACCCGGAGATACTTGCGCTCGACGAAGCGCGCCTCGGTACGCCGTGTCTTGCCGAGTTCGCTCATCAGCTCGCGCAGGCTCCATTGGCCGTCGTCCGCCGCGGCCGCGCAGGGCGGCCACGCCAGCGCGGCGCACAGCAGCGCCGCGACTGCGCGTTCAGGGAGCAGCCGGATCGTCCGCCCAGAAATCATAGAAGTTGAACCAGTTGTAAGGCGCTTGCCGGCAGTAATGCTCGAGGCGCGCGGCGTAGCGCGCCGCCCAAGCGCGGATCCGCTCGTCGCGGCCTGCGTCGGACTGTTGCACGGCGAGCAGTTCCTCGAAGCAGAGATCGTAGCGGCTGTCGCCTCGGTACAGGCCCGCCATCAGCACGATCGGACGCCCGAGCATGGCTGCGATGCGAAACGGCGCGGTGGGAAAGAATGCCGGCGCGCCCAGAAAGGACACTCGCACCCGGCCGGCATCATACAGCGTCCGATCGCCCAGCATGCCCACCCACTCTCCGCGCGCGAGGCAGGCCTCGACCTTGAGCATCGAGTCGGGCGCGCCAAGCGCGATGACGTGCGAGTCGAAATCGGGATCGATGGCGCGGGCGATGCGCGCGACTTTCTGCGCGTTGCGCTCGAACATGAGCAGGTTCACGCGCAAGCCCATCTTTCTGCCCAGCGCGCGCAGCACCTCGAAGCTGCCCAGGTGCGCCCCGAGCAGGAAGCAGCCCCCGCCGGCGCGCCGGCGATCCAGCAGCAATGACTCCCCCGCCACGCGGATGTCGAACAGATCGAGACGGCCGGCGAGGAAGAACACCCTGTCCAGTGCCGCCGTGCCAAAGGAGTAGAAGTGACGGAACAGCTCCAGCAACCGGGGCGGCCTGCCCAGCACGCGCCTCAGATAGTCGCGCGAGGCGCGGCGCGCGCGCGGCGCGAAGAAGAGGAAGTACAGGCACACCGGCAGCAGGATCGCGCGCCCCGCGCGACGGCCCAGCTTGCGCGCCGCCCACACCAGCGCGTGCAGCGCGGCCGCGGTGCTGCGTTCGCGCTGCTCGAGCCAGCCACGGCTCAAGCCGCCCCTCCCGGCTTCCTGACCCGCAGCACGCCGGATGCGGCGATCTCGCCGGCTACCCAGCACTCGAAGCGGTACGCACCACCCTCGCGCCGCGCGAAACGCAGCCGGAGGCACTCTCCGGGCCGCACCGCGCGCAGGAACTTGGCCGATACGATTTCCGCCGGTTGCGGCGGCAGACCGAGTCCGGCGCGCGCCGCGGCCAGGATTTCGTCGAGCAGCACCGCCCCCGGGATCACCGGATTGCCGGGAAAATGCCCGCGCGCCGCCGGGTGGTCGGCGGCAAGCGTGGTCTGCGTCTCGAGCACCGCGTCCGCCCGCTCTCCCGCGCAGCGCGCGGCGAGCGCAACCAGCGCTTCGCGCGGCAGCTTGCCGGTCGCATTGCGCGGCAGGGAGTCGACGAAATACAGCGGCCTGGGGAGGAAGACCGGGTCGACGCGCTCGCGCAGCGCCGCCAACAGCTCTTCGCGCCGCAGCGAGGGCGCCACCGCGAAGGCGACGAGCCGCGTAATTCCGTCGTGCCGCTCCGCCGGCATGAAGAACACCCCGTCGCGCACGCCGGGCACCGCGTTGAGCTGGTGCGTGAGGTAGGCGAGCGATGTGCGCTTGCCGGCGATATTGACCAGATCCGCGCTGCGCCCGGCGAGAGTGAAAGCGTCCGCGCCGCGCATCTCGACCAGGTCGGAGAACGGCACTTCGCGCGGCACGTGACCGCCGCCGACTAGAATGGCGTCGCCATCGCGCCGCAGCCGCACGCCGGGCAGCGCATGCCAGACCGGGCCGTCCACCGTGCGCCGGGTGGCGACCATTCCGGCCTCGGTAAAGCCGTACACCTCGTGCAGCCGCACCCGGTATCGCGCCTCGAAGCGTGCCGCGGTTTCCGCATCCAGCGGCGCGGTGGCGCACACCGCAAGCCGCAGCGGCGGCAGATCGATGTCCTCGGCGAGCAGCGCGCGCAGATGCACCGGCGCGGTGACCAGGACCCGCTCGCCGGGGATCTCCTCCAGCGCCGCGCGTACGTCCGCGGGATAGAAGGGGCGTGCGGCATGCAGCGCCAGCCCGTTGCGCAACGCGAGCAGCACGCTCGATTCGAGGCCGTACATGTGCTGCGGCGGAACGGTTCCCACCAGCGCGGCGGGCGCGCCTTCGAGCAGCCCGAGGCGCTGCGCCTCGCCCACGGCGCCGCGCACGAGCGCACCCCAGTCCTTGCGATGGGGCATCGGCCGGCCGGTCGAGCCGGAGGTAAAGGCGATGACGGCGGTCTGCTGCGGCGCAAATGCGAGCGCCGGGGCCCCTTTGCCCGCTGCGCCCGCCTCCGGCACGACGCGCAGGTACGCAAAGCCGGCGAGGCCGGCGGCGTGATCGTCGAGAAGATACAGCCCCGGATATTCCTGTGCGAGATCGCGCAGCGACTCGGGCGCCAGATTCGACGGCAGCAGGCTCACCTGTCCGCGCGCGAGCGCGGCCGCCAGGCCGACCGCAAAACAGTACCGGTCGCCGCAGATGTTGACCGGATGCCCGGACTGCGGCAGGCGCGCCGCGAGCCGCTCGACATCGGCGAGGAATTCCGCGACCCGCACCGCGCGCCCGCCGCGGTAGGCGACCACCGCATCGGGCTCGCGGTGTCCGAGGAAAGGCACGCTGGCGGTCATGCGGACGAGCTTACCCGGAGGCGCGGCCGGCGCCGCGCAAGGGCTCAATCACCGTGCGCATACCCCCCGCGCGCGGCGGCGCGGAAGGCGCGGATCGTGGCAAGCAGGGAAACGTGCGAGAAGCGCGGAAAGCGCAGATGGCGGTATACGTACTCGGCCACGAAGGCCGCGGCGATCAGCGGCGCGTTGAGCGCCAGGAACCACACCCAGGCGGCCGCATCCCATGCCGCCAGCACGACGGAACATGCGCCCATTGCGGCCAGGATCGCGCACCAGTACCACGTCACGCGCCGCGTGTAGCGCGCGATCTCGGGCGGTAGCTCGCCGTGCACGGCGCGCGCGAGTCGGGTGATCAGCGCCTGCCTGCCCGGCATCAGGGTGCGCCCGAAGAACCAGCACAGGAACACATAGGCCCCGATGTTCGGCAGCGCCGGCAGCCAGATCAGCCAGGCTTGCGTCCCGGCACCCGCCCAGCGCACCAATGCCTGGTACCCGACGACGAGCGCGACCAGCAGCAGCACGCGCAGCGCGCCCCCGACACGTGTCCGCTCACTTGGTCCGCTGCCGCTGGACATGCTGGTTGAGGCTGCGAAGCGAACGGAAGATCGCGACGTTGTCGCTGTCATCGGAGCGGATCTGTACGCCGTACTTCCTGGAGATCGCAAGCGCGATTTCCAGGATGTCGATCGAATCCAGACCCAGTCCGTCGCGGTACAGGGGCGCCTGCGGGTCGATCTCCTCGACGGCGGTTTCGAGATTCAGCGCGGAGACGATCAGCTCGGCGAGCTCGCGCTCCTCCTCGGTCATGGTTGCGACATAATTCATGGGTCCCGTTAGCATTGCGGCAGGCCGTCGTCAGCGCTCCGGCGAGGCGCGATTATAACCGCTCGATGCATCCGTCCCGGCCGCAAAAACAGGCGCGACGGCGGGTAAAATACGTCCGGCGGGCGCATGCCACCCGGATCGGGTGTGCGCCCGACCACGTAACGCCACGGCACTCTGCCTGACGAACGGCGGCGCCATCGGAAAGAAGCTTGTTGCAACCGCTCGTCATTTCGCATTACACGATCGTCAACTGCCTGGGGCCGGGGAAGGCCGCCACGCTGGCTGCGCTCGAGTCCGGGCGTTCCGGCCTGCAGCCCTGCGCTTTCGAGGACGCCAGACTCGATACCTGCGTCGGTCAGATGGCGGATGCCGCGCTGCGGCCGCTGCCTGATGCGCTCGCCGAATACGAGTGCCGCAACCACCGCATCGCCGACCTGGCGCTGTTACAGGACGGATTCGAGGAGGCGGTGCGCGCCGCAGCGCGCCGCTACGGCGCCGCGCGCATCGGCGTGTTCCTGGGCACCAGCACCTCCGGAATTCTCCACACCGAAGCGGCGTATCGCCGGCGCGAAGCCGAGACCGGCGCGCTGCCGGCCGGGTTTCGCTACGCCACCACTCACAACACCTATGCGCTCGCGCGCTTCGTCCTGGATCGGCTCGGACTGTCCGGTCCGTCGCTGGTGGTGTCCACCGCCTGCTCTTCCAGCGCCAAGGTATTCGGCACCGCGGCGCGCATGATCGAGGCCGGGTTCTGCGACGCCGCGGTGGTCGGAGGGGCGGACAGCCTGTGCCTGACCACGTTGTACGGTTTCGGCTCGCTCGGGTTGCTCGCACGCGGACCCTGCAGGCCTTTCGATGCGCAGCGCGACGGCATCTCGATCGGGGAGGGTGCCGCATTCGCGCTGCTTGAGAAGCCCGGCTCGCACGCCGCTCGGGCCTGCATGCTGCTCGGCGTGGGCGAAAGCTCCGATGCCTATCACATGTCCGCGCCGCACCCCGAAGGCGCGGGCGCGCGGCTCGCGATGGCACGGGCGCTGGACAGCGCCGGGCTGGCGCCGGGGGACCTCGATTACATCAACCTGCACGGCACCGGCACGAAGGCCAACGACATCTCCGAGGAGCAGGCGGTCTACGCGCTGTTCGGGCCCCGAACCCCGGCCAGCTCGACCAAGGGATGGACCGGGCATACGCTGGGCGCCAGCGGCATCGAGGAAGCGATCATCGGCTTGCTCGCGCTGGAGCACGGGCTGATTCCGGGAAGCGCGCACACGCGCCAGCTCGATCCCGCGGTGCGTCTGGATTACGCGATCGAGAACCGGTCCGCGCGCATCGACACGGTGATGAGCAACTCGTTCGGTTTCGGCGGCAGCAACTGCACGCTGATACTGGGGCGGCCGCGGCGATGACGCTGTTCGTCGAGGGCGTCGGCGTGCTCGGCCCGGGGCTTGCCGGCTGGCGCTCGAGCCGCGCGATCCTGGCCGGAGAGGCGCCGTTCCACCCGGCGCCCTTCGAAGTGCCGCGCGTGGACCTGCTGCCGCCGGTAGAGCGCAGACGCACCGGTCTGCCGGTGAAGCTCGCGATCTGGGCGGGTCAGGATGCGCTCGCCGGAACCGACATCGACAGCGGGACGCTGTCCACGGTGTTCACCTCCTCTGGCGGCGATGGAGACGTCATTCACGAGATCTGCTCGACGCTCGCCTGCCCGGAGCGGGAAGTCTCCCCGACCCGCTTCCACAACTCCGTGCACAACGCACCGGCCGGTTATTGGGGTATCGCCACCCGCTCCTCGGCGCCGTCGACCAGCCTGTGCGGACACGACTGGAGCTTCGCCGCCGGGCTGCTGGAAGCCGCGGGGCAGATCGCCGCGGGGCAGGCGCGGGTGCTGCTCATCGCCTACGACGCGCCGTATCCGGAGCCGCTCAACAGCGTGCGCACGATCGGCGCACCCTTCGCCTGTGCGCTGCTCCTTGCGGGCAGCCGCAGCGCAGGGACCCTGGCGCGGCTCGCCTTGCGGCGCGGCCAACAAGGTCCGCCGACCCGAATTTGTGACGCAGGACTGGAGGCCTTGCGCAGCGCGAACCCGGCCGCGCGCGCCTTGCCGCTGCTCGCGCTGCTCGCCGCCGACGCGGCCGGCCGCGTCGACCTCGAGGACTCATGCGGCGCGGTGATCGCGCTGGAGAGCCGGCCATGAGGATCGATCGGGCGGCGATTCGCGACCTCATCCCGCACTCGGGCGCGATGTGCCTGCTCGATGAAGTCGCCACCTGCGATGCAGCCGGCATCCGCTGCATCGCAAGCAGTCATCGTGATCCGGACAATCCGCTGCGCAGGGCGGGACGGCTAGGGGCGCTGTGCGGCATCGAATACGCCGCGCAGGCGATGGCGCTGCACGGCGCCGTGACCCATGCCTGCGGCAGCAGGGCGCGCGCGGGTCTGCTCGCCAGCGTGCGCGAAGTGGTATGCGCAGTCGATTTCCTCGACGACCGCGGTCCGGAACTGGAAATCGAGGCACAGCCGCTGCTCGTGGAAGGCGCGCGGATGATCTACGCGTTTCGCCTGCGCGACGGCGCCGTGGAACTGCTGAGGGGACGCGCCGCAGTCGTCCTCGAGGCGCCGGCCGGCGCAGTTTGACCCGCCAACGATAGACCGCCTTAGGGTAAGAGCCTGCGCCGGGCGCGCCCGCCCGCGACGCGGTTCAACCGACGCGAAGCGCCGAAGCGTCCGCGGCGCGCAGCGCCTCGATGCGCTCGTCGAGCGGCGGGTGGCTCAGGAACAACCGGCGCAGGCCGGATCCGTCGCCGCCGGAAATGCCGAACGCACGGATCTGGTCGGGCAGCTGCGAAGGTTCGTGCATTGCCTTCAGTCGCTGCAGCGCGGCGATCATCCTGTCGCGGCCGGCAAGCGCCGCGCCGCCGGCATCGGCCCGGAACTCGCGCTGGCGACTGAACCACATGACGATGATGCTCGCCAGAATGCCGAGCACCAGTTCGGCGATGATCGTGGTGATCCAGAACGCCGGACCGTTACCGCGCTCGGTCCTGAACACCGCCTTGTCGACGATATTGCCGATGATCCGCGACAGGAAGATTACGAAGGTGTTCACCACGCCCTGGATCAGCGCCAGCGTCACCATGTCGCCGTTGGCGACGTGGGTCACTTCGTGGCCGAGCACCGCCTCCGCCTCCTCCCGCGTCATGCCGGCAAGCAGGCCGGTGCTAACCGCTACCAGCGCGGAGTTGCGGCTCATGCCGGTGGCAAAGGCGTTCGGCTCCGGGGAATCGTAGACCGCCACCTCCGGCATGCCGATTCCGGCCTTCTCCGCGTGATGGCGTACGGTCTGCACCAGCCAGCGCTCCATCTCGTTGCGCGGAGTCTCGATCACCTCCGCGCCGACCATCATCCTGGCCGACCATTTCGACATCGCGAGCGAGATCAGCGCACCGCCGAACCCGATCACCGCCGCAAACACGAGCAGTCCTTGCAGGCTGCCTCCGGACTGCGCGAGGACGCGGTCGATGCCGAGCAGCCGCATCGTGACATTGAGCACGAATATGACCGCCAGGTTGGTCACCAGAAAAAGAAAAACGCGCTTGATCACCGCTCGCTCCTGAAAAGTTCAATAGTCGCGCCTTGGATCGAGGCTCCGCAGGCGGAGTTCCACGTCCTCAGCCGGTCTCCAGCGCTTGCAGCTGCTCTTGCAGGCTCAGCCAGCGCGCTTCCACGTCGGCCAGCCGCTCCGCGACCTGCGCCTGCCCGATCAGGCAGCGCCTGAGCTGCTCGCGTTTGGACTCGGCATATAGATCGGGCGAGGAGATCAGGTTTTCAAGGCGCAAACGCTCCGCCGACAGTCGCGACAGCTCCGCCTCCACGGCACGGATTTGCGCCTCGATCGGCCGGCGCAGAGCGGCGCGGCCTTCGCGCTCCTGCGCCTCCTGGCGGCGCTGCGCCCGCCGATCGCCGCCCAACTCCCGCAACGGCGCCGAGGCGCGCGATTGGAGATGAGCGGTGTAATCGTCCAGGTCGCCGCGGAACTCGCTCACCGTCCCGCCGTCGACAAGAACCAGCTCGTCGCAGGTTGCGCGCAGCAGGCTGCGGTCGTGCGAGACGAGCACCATGGCGCCCTCGTACGCCTGCAGCGCGCGGGTCAGCGCATGCCGCATCTCGATGTCGAGATGGTTGGTCGGCTCGTCGAGCAGCAGGACGTTGGGTCGCTGCCAGGCAATGAGCGCCAGCGCGAGCCGCGATTTTTCCCCGCCCGAGAACCGCCCCACCGGCGCCAGCGCGGCGTCGCCTCGAAAATCGAATCCGCCGAGGAAATCGCGTAACTCCTGTTCGCGCGCCCGCGGATCGAGCCGCGCCAGATGCCGCAGGGGTCCGTCTTCCGCTCGCAACTGGTCGAGCTGGCGCTGCGCGAAATAGCCGATCGCCAGCCCCCTGCCTTCGGTGCGTCTGCCGGCAAGCGGCTCGATCTCGCCGGCGAGCAGCTTGATGAGCGTGGACTTGCCGGCGCCGTTGCGACCGAGCAGCCCGATACGCGATCCGGCGCGCAGCGCAAGGCGCACGTCGCGCAGGACGAGCGTATCGGCGTACCCTGCCGCCGCGTCCTCCAGCACCAGCGCCGGATCGGGGTGCCCCGCCGCCGGCCGGAATTCGAACTCGAAGGGCGAGTCGACGTGGGCCGGCGCGATCTCGTCCATACGCGCCAGCGCCTTGAGCCGGCTCTGCGCCTGGCGCGCCTTGGTCGCCTTGGCCCGAAAGCGGTCGACGAAGGCGTGCATGCGCGCGATTTCGCGCTGCTGTCTCTCGTAGGCGGCCTGGTGCTGCGCCAGCGCCAGTGCGCGCTGGCGTTCGAAAGCCGAGTAATTGCCGGCGTAGAGCCGCATCGCTTCGCCCTCGATGTGCAGGATCGACTCGACGACGTTGTCCAGGAAGTCGCGGTCGTGCGAGATCACGATCAACGTCCCCGGGTACGCTTTCAGCCAGCCCTCCAGCCAGACGATGGCATCGAGGTCGAGGTGGTTGGTCGGCTCGTCGAGCAGCAGCAGATCGGAACGGCACATCAGCGCCCGCGCGAGATTGAGCCGCACCCGCCAGCCGCCGGAGAAATCGTCGATCGGCCGCAACGCGTCGGCGTCCGAGAACGCCAGACCGTGCAGCAGTTGCGCCGCCCGCGCCTTCGCCGAATAGCCGCCGATCCGGTCGAGGCGTTCATGCAGTTCCGCGATGGCCGTTCCGTTGCCTGCCGACTCGGCCAGGGCAAGCGCGTGCTCCAGGCCGCGCAGCTCCGCGTCGCCGTCGAGCACGAAGTCGATCGCTTTCCGGCTTCCCGCCGGAAGCTCCTGCGCGACTTCGGCCACGACCGTACCGGGCTGGACCTCGACATCGCCGGCATCGGCGTGCAGCCGGCCGGCTAGCAGCGAAAACAGGCTCGATTTGCCGACGCCGTTGGCGCCCGTCAGGCCGACTTTCTGCCCGCGAAAGATGCTGACGCTCGCCTGCGCAAACAGCAACTTCGCCCCTCGCCGGAGCGCAACGTCGCGAATAAAGATCATGTCATTTGCAGCGCGGCGCGCGCCGCGGGGCTGCGCCGCCGGAGGAAAAGGATGGGGTGGACGATGGGATTCGAACCCACGACAACCGGAATCACAATCCGGGACTCTACCAGCTGAGCTACGTCCACCATCGAGGGCGGCGGCCCGAAGAGCACGCCCGCACGTGGCGTGCCCGACAGGAATCGAACCTGTAACCCCCAGCTTAGAAGGCTGGTGCTCTATCCGATTGAGCTACGGGCACGACTCTCTTGCGGACCGCCGGGGAAGCTCGAAAAATCGCGCTTCCGCGCATTGGTCGGGGTGGAGAGATTCGAACTCCCGACATCCTGCTCCCAAAGCAGGCACGCTACCAGGCTGCGTTACACCCCGGAGGCGCGAAACTATACCGACGATGCGGGGGCGGGTCAATGGAAGTGCGCTGAAAAACAGCACCCTACAGCGTCTTCTCCGCGAGGTTGCAGCCCCTTTGCTTTTCTGCTATTAAGGCGCATTTTTCGAGGGATACTAGTTACATGGCTTCGGAATTTCGCACGCAGTTCAAGCCCTACGCCCCCAAGAAGGGCGAGCCGTACATGAGCCCCAAGCAGCTAGAGCATTTCAGAAAAATTCTGAGCCAGCTAAAGGAAGAACTCAGCCTGGACATCGATCGCACGGTTCATACGATGCAGGACGAGGCCACCGTCTTCGCCGATCCCAACGACCGCGCCAGCCAGGAATCCGACATGGCCCTGGAGCTGCGAAACCGGGATCGCGAGCGCAAACTGATCAAGAAGATCGACGAAACCATCGCCAAGATCGACGCCGGGGAGTACGGTTACTGCGAAAGCTGCGGCGTGGAAATCGGCCTCAAACGTCTCGAGGCGCGCCCGACGGCAACGCTGTGCATCGATTGCAAGACCCTCGATGAAATGCGGGAAAAACAGGTCGCAAAGTAATTTGCGGCGACCTGTTTTCAGTGCAGGCTAACCCGCTCGCCGGGTTATGCCGGAGCTAAAAACAAGTTGCAAAGTGAATTTGGGCAGCTTGTTTTCAGTAAAGGCTGACCAGCAGTCCGGGTTTTGCCGGAACCAAAAACAAGTTGCCGAGTGAAATATGGCAACTTGTCATGAATCAAAGCATGGCCCGCAACTTGGGTTATGCCGGACGCAAGAGCAGGTGGCCAGGCCTTTCGCAACCTTGCGTCCAAAGCCAGGTGCCGACCATCCGCTCCACGCCTGACTTCCAAGCCTGACGTGTCGGCTCACGGGCGCGTCCGGTCGCCCCCGCCAAGCCGGACCCGTCGATCGGAATCCCTCCACCCCCGCCCTGTCGAACAGAGGAAGGCTTTGCCAGCCTGTCAACGCTCTACGCTTTCAGTGCGTTGAACAGGGCACGCCGACGTCATGCGTCCGGCAATTCAAGCCGTTCAGGCTAGAAAAATCGGTAATGGCAGGGATGAGACACCAGCCAAAGCGAAAGGAATGGAATTGCACATGAAGGCCTTTGAAAACATTTCAAATCCTCGCGATATCCGCATGCGCCTCGGGCTCAATCAGCAAGAGTTCTGGGGACGAATCGGGGTCACCCAGAGCGGCGGCTCCCGTTACGAGAGCGGCCGCCGCATGCCGAAGCCGGTGCGGGAGCTCCTGCGCCTGGTGCATGTCGACCAGGTCGACCTGCGCAAAATCAACAAGGGCGACGTCGCGGTCATCTCGTATCTGAAAGCCGCGCAGCCCGCCCTCTACCGCCGCCTGAAAACGGCCGCCGTTCAGCGGCCCAATCACGCTCGTCGTAACGGCAACGGCCGGCGCTGAAGCGACCGTTGCGTCGTCTTCAAGGGGTTACCCTGACGGGCACCCCGAGCGCGCGCAGGCGCGCGGCGAATTCTTCCAGCCATGCGGGCGGCAGGCTGCTCAGACGCGCCGCCTCCGGTTGCTGCGACTTGCGCGCCAGGCCGTAGAGCAATACGCCTCGTAGCGGCACGCCGGCCGCGAGCCGAGCGGAGACGAAGCCGAGATACTCGCGCTGTTCCTGCTCGGTCGGCGGCAAGCCGTCGAGCGCGAACAGACAGGTCTGCAGCCAGGTCGGGCAGGCACGAGCGGCGATCTCTAGGTTCTCTGCGACCCGCTTCATGCCGAGGCGCGTGCCGTTTATGAGCCTCATTCCCGCGCTGCTGGCGCGATCCAGCTTGAACCACATTTCGCCGCTGATCGCCCGCAGTTTCTCCACGCCCACCCGCACCTCCGGGCGCTGGATCAGGCTGCCGTTGGTAATCAGCACTGTCTTGACGTCCGTTTGCACGCCGACCTCGCGGCGTACCTCCGCGATCAGGTCGATCACCTGCTCGAACTGTTTCGCGCTGGTCGGCTCGCCGTTGCCGGAAAGCGCGATGTCGCTCAGCCTTCTCGCCGCTTCCGGCACGCGTTCGGCGAGGAAGCCGCCGTGCAGCAGTCGTTCGAGGAATTCGCGCAATTCCTTGCGCAGCAATGCCAGATCCACCGCTGGCGCGGCGCCGCGCTGCAATCCCGGCACCTGGCAATAGATGCAACGCCAGTTGCAGGCATTGTTGGTATTGAGGTTGATGCCGACCGACACGCCGTTGGCGCGCCGGGACACCACCGGATAGACGTAAGTCAGCCCCGCCGATGCGCGGTCGTGGTCGGTAGTCGTGAGAATTCGTGGGGCAGATTGCTGCATGTAATGGGGCGGGGCACCGTGGATCCACCGGGACCGTTTCGCGCGGTCGGCTGCGCCGCTCGCGGTCCGGAAGTCCGGCTGATAGGACGATATTATCCGGATGTAAGATGCCCCGGATCAAGCTGGGGAAGGCGTGGGACGGTCGCCGCGGCCGGCACACCCTTCGCAACCCGCAGGTCCGGAGCGGCGAAAGTCACGAACATTCTCTGCGAATTTTGCGCTGTTACGCGCGCCGGAGTATGTTCGGAACTTAGCGCACGCGCTGCGCTCCCTTGACTCACAAGAACCCCGGAGGACGGATATGAAAACCGACGGACTTTGTACCTTGATTTCTACGATCGCGCTGTCTGCCTGGCTCGGCAATGCTCAGGCGGCGGATGTTCAGGCGATGACGGTTTCCAAAGAGAGCGCCGAGCCCGGCTCGGGGCATACCGTCATGCTCAAGGGCAGCGCAGTGCCCTTGGCGGGCAGCCCGATTCACCTCGGGGAACCCTTGCCCCAGGCGATGGTTACGGCCGGCAACCTGCAGGCGGTGAACATCGCAAACAATTCCGGCAAGGTGAGGATCATCAGCGTGGTGCCCTCGGTCGACACGCCGGTCTGCGAAGCGCAGACGCATGAGTTGTCGGAGAAGGACCGGAAACTCGCCGATCAGGTCGAGATGGTCACGATCAGCATGGATCTGCCTTTCGCCCAACAGCGCTTCGCCAAGGAGGCCAAGATCAAGAATGTCACGTTTTACTCCGACTACCGCACCGCGGATTTCGGCAACAACAGCGGCCTGTTGATGGAACCGCTGCGGCTGCTCGCGCGGGCGGTGATCGTGGTCGACAAGCAGAACATCGTGCGCTATATCCAGGTCGTCCCCGAGGTCACCGAGCTGCCCGACATGCAGGCCGCGATGAGCGTGGCCAAGAGCCTGATCTGATCGGCACGAATGCAGAGGATAAGCCCCGCTGCAGCGGGGCTTTATGTTTCGTGGCGGAGGGTGAGGAGCAACACGCGCGCGAAGCGCGCTTGTTAAGGTGAAGAGTCACGTTCGTGAAACCAACGTGAGCCGGAGCCATTTGAACCCCGGACTGGCGGAAGGAGTGGGATTCGAACCCACGAGAGGCTTGCGCCTCTGCCGGTTTTCAAGACCGGTGCATTCAACCGCTCTGCCATCCTTCCGGTTTTAGTTCCGACTTGACCTGCCGATGGCAGGTCAGTCTTCACTGAACGAAGCTTCGCGTCGTCCAAGACCGCCGCATTCAACCGCTCTGCCAACCCTCCCCGAAAACGACTCCGCCGGTTTTAGTTCCGGCGTAACCCGCGCAGCGGGTTAGCCTGCACTGAGCGAAGCTTCGCGTCGCCCAAGACCGGTGCGTTGAACCGCCTGCCGACAACCCTGTACCGCACCATCCGCGGGTATGGGCTGCGCACGCCCAGCGTGCGCCATGATACTTGGGGTGCCTGCGTCTGGCCAGCTAAGCGATTGAAACTTTAAGCCTCGTTCTGTAGTCTTAAGCATTGAATTCCACTGTCCTTGAAGGAGGCGAGAGCAGTCATGCAAACCGATTTCCAGGTGTCCGCGCGGACCGGGCAACTTGCGCTGACGCAAAACCGCGTCCTGCGCAATACCTACCTGCTGCTCGGCCTATCGATGATTCCGACGGTGATCGGGGCTGTGGTCGGCGTGAACACGAGCTTTGCGTTCATGGCCCAGCACCCGATCATGTTCCCTCTGCTGATGCTTGCGGTGATTTTCGGCACGATGTTCGCGATCGCGGCGCTGCGCAACAGCGTCTGGGGAATCGTCGCGATGCTCGCCTTCACCTTCCTGATGGGGTGGTGGCTCGGGCCGATACTGCAGTTTGCGCTGCGGCTGTCCAACGGCGCGCAGCTGATCGGCATGGCGGCCGGCGGCACCGGGCTCATTTTTCTGGGGCTGGCGACCTATGTCACGACGACGCGCAAGGATTTCAGCTTCCTCGGCAAGTTTCTTTTTGTCGGGCTGATCCTGCTTATCATCGGTTCGATCGCGAACCTGTTTTTCCAGGTGCCCGCGGCATCGCTGACCATTTCCGCCATCGCGGTGGTGCTGTTCGCAGGCTATATGCTCTACGACGTCAGCGATATCGTGCACGGCGGCGAGACCAATTACATCATGGCGACGCTGCGCGTGTACATCGACCTCTACAACATGTTCGTGCACCTGCTGAATCTGCTGATCGCGCTGGCAGGAAACCGGGACTGAAGTAACCCCACCGAAACACAAAGGGCGCCGATGGCGCCCTTTTTTGTTTCCGGTTCTGCCGGCTAGCCGGTCTTTTCGAACAGCGCGACGGACTCGACGTGCGAGGTGTGCGGAAACATGTTAACCACGCCCGCCGCCGTCAGCCGGTAGCCGCCGGAGTGGACCAGCACGGCCGAGTCCCGCGCCAGCGTCGACGGGTTGCAGGACACGTATACGATGCGTGCGGGACCGTGGGCGCCGAGCACCTTGACGAGCTCGATCGCGCCATCGCGCGGCGGATCGACGAGCAGCTTGTCCATGTGTCCCAGCGCGCGCCATTCGTCCGCCGTCATGGCAAAGAGATCCGCCTGCCGGAAATCGCAGCGTTCCGCCAGTCCGTTGTGCATGGCGTTTTCCACGGCGCGCCGGACCAGCTCGCGATTGCCTTCCAGCCCGAGCACCCGCGCTGCGCATCGGGCCAAGGCGAGCGAAAAATTGCCCAATCCGCAAAAGGCATCCCCGATCGTCTCTCCCTGCCGCGGCTCCAGCAGCGACACCGCCCGTCGCACCAGCACTCGATTGACCTGATGATTCACCTGCGTGAAGTCGGTCGGACGGAAGGGAAATTCCAGATCGAAATCCGGCAGCCGATAGGAAAGCGGCGGCGCGCCGGGGGGATGGAACAGACGAACCGAATCGGGCCCGCCCGGCTGCAAGTGGATCTGCACCTCGTGCCTGTCCGCGAAGCGGCGCAGGTGTTCTTGGTCTTGCGGCGTGAGCGGCTCCAGAATGCGGAAGGACAGCGCCTGCGTTTCGTCGCCGATCGCGAGCTCGATCTGCGGCAGCCGCTCGCGGATGGACAGCGATCCCACCAGCTCGCGCAGCGGCAGGAGCAGCGCCGATATGCGTGGCGGCACGACTTCGCACAACGGCATGTCGGCGATGAAGCTGCGCCTGCGCTCGTGAAAGCCGACCAGCACGCCCGCTTTCTTCGGTACGAAGCGCACCGAAAATCGCGCGCGGTAGCGGTACCCCCAGGCCGGTCCGTGCACCGGCGGCAGCATCACCTCCGGCCTGACCCCGCCGATGCGGGCAAGATTTTCTTCCAGCACGCGCTGCTTCACCGCCACCTGCGCCCGCGGCTCGATGTGCTGCATGCTGCACCCGCCGCACACCCCGTAGGCGGCGCAGCGCGGCTCCACCCTCGTGTGTGCCGGCTGCAGAACCCGGGTAACCGACGCGATCTCGTACGAAGTCTTGCGCCGGTAGGACTCCAGCTCAACGAGTTCTCCCGGCAGCCCGCCTTCGACGAAGAACACCTTGCCCTCGACGCGAGCCACGCCCCGCCCCTCGTGGTCGAGCGATTCGATCCGAATCGCGGCGCGCGCGCTCACGTCGACCTCACTCCGGCCAGGTGCCGAGAAACTCCCGCCAATGCGCCTCTCCGGACTTGGCCAGGCTCGCCCGAACCAGCTCGCATTCCTTGCGGTGCTGCGCCTGGTCGAGAATGCCGCGGACGAGCTGAAAGCGCAGGAAAACGAGGTAGGTGTTCACGACGTCCGTCTCGCAGTAGGCGCGGATGCGCTGCAGCTCGCCGCGCTGGAATGCCTCCCACACCTTCGAGCCATCCATGCCGAGCTTGCCCGGAAAACCCAGGAGCTGCGAGACCTCGTTGAGTGGCGCAGCCGCGCGACCCTGATACAGCGCGAGCAAGTCCATCAAATCGAGGTGGCGGGTATGGTAGCGGTTGATGTAGTTGTTCCACCTGAAGTCGCGGTCCTCGTCTCCCAGGTCCCAGTAGCGGGCCGCGGCAACGCCGTGGATGAGCGAACGATAATGCAGTACCGGCAGGTCGAATCCCCCGCCGTTCCAGGACACGAGCTGCGGCGTGTACTTGTCGATCCCGTCGAAGAATCGCTGCACCAGCGTGCGCTCGGGATCCTCGGGCTCGCCCAGCGACCACACGCGAAAGCTGTCCCGGTCCCGCAGAGCGCAGGAGATGGCGACGATTCGATGCAGGTGCAGCGGCAGAAAATCGCTGCCCGTTCTCTCGCGCCGTTCCCGGAATGCAACCTCGGCCACCTCCGCAGCCGCCGTGTCCTCGGGCAGCGCAAGCAGCCTCCGGATGCCGTCCACGTCGGGAACGGTCTCGATATCGAAAGCGAGAACCGGGGTCATCATAGTGCGTTCACCATGGCCGCGATGAGGATCGGCGGCGGCTGCCTAGTCGGCCGGGAACACCCCGGTCGACAGGTACCGGTCGCCCCGGTCGCACACGATGGTGACGATGGTCGCGTTGCGCGTTTCGCGCGACAGCCGCAGCGCGGCCCATACCGCGCCGCCCGAGGAGACGCCGGCGAAGATTCCCTCTTCGCGCGCCAGCCGCCGTGTCATTTCCTCTGCGTCCGCCTGGCTGACCTCGATGATGCGGTCGACGCGGCTGCGATCGAAGATCCGCGGCAGATACTGCTCCGGCCACTTCCGGATGCCCGGAATCTGCGAGCCCTCGGTGGGCTGGCAGCCGACGATCTGCACCGCGGGATTGTGCTCCTTGAAATATCGCGAACACCCCATGATCGTGCCGGTGGTGCCCATGCTGGAGACGAAATGCGTGATCTGCCCGTTGGTGTCGCGCCAGATTTCCGGGCCGGTCCCCTCGTAGTGCGCGAGCGGATTATCGGGGTTGGCGAACTGATCCAGGATCACTCCTTCGCCGCGCTGCTGCATCTGCTCCGCGACGTCGCGGGCGAGCTCCATACCGCCCTGCTTCGGCGTCAGGACGAACCGGGCGCCGAAAGCCGCCATGGTCTGGCGCCGTTCCAGGGATAGATGTTCCGGCATGACCAGGATCATCTTGTACCCGCGCATCGCCGCCGCCATGGCGAGCGCGATGCCGGTGTTGCCCGAAGTCGGCTCGATCAGCGTGTCGCCGGGTTTGATCTGCCCGCGCTCCTCGGCGCGGCGGATCATCGACAGCGCCGGTCGGTCCTTGACCGAGCCGGCGGGATTGTTGCCTTCGAGCTTGGCGAGGACGACGTTCGTGGTCTCGCCCGGCAGGCGCTTCAGGCGCACCAGCGGCGTGTTGCCCACGAAATCTTCGAGGGCTTTATAGGCTGACAGGGGGTTGCGATCCACGAGCCGATGATACGCGGCTACGGATGTTCTAGCGCGCCGCCTGCAGCAGCCACTCGACGTAACGCTCCACGCCCTGCTCGACGGTCAGGAACGGCGCGTCGTAGCCGGCCGCGCGCAGCTGGCCGAGATCGGCCTCGGTGAAGCTCTGATACTTCTCCTTCAGCCCCTGCGGAAAGGCAATGTACTCGATCGCGCCCAGTGACCTGAGCTCCTGCAGCGAGAGCGCCGGTTCTCCCCGCGCCCTTCGCACGGCGTTGATGGTCGCCACGGCAACGTCGTTGAAGGTCTGGGACGCGCCGGTGCCGCAGTTGAAGATGCCGGACTTGTCGGCATGCTCGAGAAACCACAGGTTCACTCTCACCGCGTCTTCCACCGAGACGAAGTCGCGGCGCTGCTCGCCCGCAGCGTACCCGCCGCTGCCCTCGAACAGCTTCACCTTCCCCGTTTCGCGGTATTCGTTGAAGAAGTGAAATGCAACCGAGGCCATGCGTCCCTTGTGCGCCTCCCGGGGGCCGTAGACGTTGAAGTAGCGCAGCCCCACCACCTGCGCCGTGTTCTGGTCCCACTGTCGGCGCACCATCTGGTCGAAGAGGAACTTCGAATACCCGTAGACGTTGAGCGGCCGCTCCAGCTCGCGCAACTCGCGGAATTCGGTGGACGCGCCGTAGACGGCGGCGGAAGACGCATAGATGAGCGGCACCGACTCCGACTGACAGTAGGCGAGCAGATCCATCGAGTAACGGAAGTTGTTCTCCATCATGTAGCGGCCATCGGTGGCCATCGTGTCGGAACAGGCGCCCTGGTGCAGAATCGCCGCGATCTCGCCGTCGAACGACCCGGCGCCGAGCGCGATGCGAAAGTCGTCCTTGTGAATGTAATCCGCGATCTCGCAGTCGACGAGATTGCGGAACTTGTCCGCACGGGCAAGGTTGTCCACCGCGATGATGTTTCCCAGGCCGCGCTCGTTGAGCGCCCGGACCAGGTTCGCGCCGATGAAACCGGCCGCGCCGGTGACAACGATGTGCATCGTGTCGCGCCTCAGGAGAAAAGTTCTTCCGGATGGACCACCGCGGTGCCCAGCTTGCCGACGACGATTCCCGCCGCTTTGTTGGCCCAGCGCACGGCGTCGGCGAGCGGCTGGCGGGCGGCAAGCATCACGCCGAGGACCGCGATGACGGTATCGCCGGCGCCGCTGACGTCGAATACCTCGCGCGCGACCGTCGGCACGTGCAGCCGGCCCTCCTCGCGGTACAGCGTCATGCCCTCTTCGCTGCGCGTGATGAGCAGGGCTTCGAGATCGAGCTCCCGGCGCATCTGCTGCGCCCTCTGCGTCAGATCGTCCTCGCTTTTCCACCGTCCGGCGACTTCGCGGAACTCCGTGCGGTTGGGCGTCAGCAGGGTGGCGCCGCGGTAGCGCGCATAGTCGTCGCCCTTGGGATCGACCAGCACTGGCTTGCCGTGCGCGCGCGCCAGCGCGATCATCCTGGCTATGTGCTTCAGCCCGCCCTTGCCGTAGTCGGACAGGATCACGACGTCGCACTGCGCGAGCCGCGCTTCGAAGTCCGCGAGTTTCGCGGCCAGCACCTCGTGTCCGGGCTCCGTTTCGAAGTCGATGCGCAGCAGCTGCTGCTGGCGGCCGATGACGCGCAGCTTGATCGTCGTCGCCAGCCCCGCGTCCCGGTGCAGCTGGGCCTGGATGCGCTCCGCCTCGAGCAGTCGTTGCAGCGCATCCGCCGCCTCGTCCGCGCCGACGACCGAGAGCAGCGCCGCCCGCGCGCCGACCGCCGCGATGTTGCGCGCCACGTTGGCGGCGCCGCCGGGCCGCTCTTCGGTGCGACCGACCTTGACCACCGGCACCGGCGCTTCCGGCGAAATGCGGCTGACGTCCCCGAACCAGTAGCGGTCCAGCATGACATCGCCCACCACCATCACGCGCGCGGCTGCGAGATCCCCCGGACCCACCTCCGCCGCCCCGATCGCCGTCTTGCTTTTCACTTGCACGTCACGGCCTGCCGATCGAGAGGTATTCGATGCCCTGCTCGCGCATCATCGCCGGGTCGTACAGGTTGCGACCGTCCACCACCACCGGCTGCTTCAGGCGGCGCTTGATCTCGTCGAAATCCGGGCTGCGGAACTCCTTCCACTCGGTGACGATCAGCAGCGCGTCCGCCCCGTCCAGCGCCGCGTTCGGCGTATCTGCGAAGCTCACGGCCGATTCCGCGGCATACACCCGTCTCGCTTCCTTGGTCGCGACCGGGTCATAGGCCGTCACCTTCGCCCCGCGCATGAGCAGGCCATTGATCACCACGCGGCTAGGCGCCTCGCGCATGTCGTCGGTATTCGGTTTGAACGACAAGCCCCATACCGCAAAGCGCCGACCGTCCAGATGCTCGCCGAAGCGCATGCGCACCTTGTCCAGGATGCGCTGCTTCTGCGTGCGGTTCACCTTTTCCACCGCGTCGACGATGGTGAGCTGCATGCCGTACTCGCCCGCGGTGTGCTGGAGCGCCTGGATGTCCTTGGGAAAACAGGAGCCGCCATATCCGCAGCCGGCGTACAAAAAGTGATAGCCGATGCGCGGGTCGGACCCTATTCCCAGGCGCACGCTCTCGACGTTGGCGCCCAGCCTCTCCGCCAGATTGGCAACCTCGTTCATGAATGAAATGCGGGTGGCGAGCATCGCGTTGGCGGCGTACTTCGCGAGTTCCGCCGAACGCACGTCCATGACCAGAATCCGTTCGTGATTGCGCTGCACCGGGGCGTACAGTTGCCGCATGATGCGGATAGCCCGCTCGTCGGAGCTGCCGATGACGATCCGGTCCGGCCGCATGAAATCCTCCACTGCCGCTCCTTCCTTCAGGAACTCGGGATTGGAGACGACGCTGAATGGAAGCTGCTTGCCGCGCAGTTTGAGCTCCTCGTCGATGACCGCGCGCACCCGCTCCGCGGTGCCAACCGGCACGGTCGACTTGTCCACCACGACGCGGTATTCGTTCATGTGCCGGCCGATGTTGCGCGCCGCGGCCAGAACATAGCGCAGATCGGCCGAACCGTCCTGATCCGGCGGCGTGCCGACGGCGATGAACTGTACCGCGCCGTGCGCGACCGCTTCCTCCACGCCGGTGGTAAAGCGCAGCCGCCCGGCGGCCGCGTTGTGCTTGACCAGCGATTCCAGGCCCGGCTCGTAGATCGGCACTCCTCCTTGCTTGAGTGTGCGGATCTTGGTCTCGTCCACGTCCAGGCACAGCACGTCGTTGCCGAGATCCGCAAAGCAGGCCCCGGAGACCAGCCCGACATATCCGGTGCCGATGATGGTGATTTTCAAACCGTCTTCTCCGCTAGATCAATTTCGCGCGCAATCCGCTCCAGCACCGCGAGCGGCTCCGCCGCCCGCGTAACCGGCCGGCCGATGACGAGGTAGTCTGCGCCGGCTTCGACCGCCCGGCGCGGCGTCATGATCCGTTTCTGGTCGTCCGCGCTGCTTTCCGGCAGGCGAATACCCGGCGTGACGCGCAGGAAAGCCCCGCCGCAGGCCGCGCGCACCGCGGCGGCCTCCTGCGCCGAGCACACCGCTCCGTCCAGGCCGCAGTCGTGCGCCAGCCGGGCGAGCTGGAGCGCTGCCACGGAGGGTTCCAGCGCGATTCCCACCTCGCGCAGATCCTGCGCGTTCATGCTGGTGAGCACCGTCACCGCGATCAGTCTCGGCCTGGGCAAACCATCCTCGATTGCCGCGCGCGCGGCTTCCATCATCGGCCGGCCGCCGAGCGCATGGACGTTCAGCATCCAGACGCCGAGCTTCGACGCGGCCTTGCACGCCTGTGCGACGGTGTTCGGAATATCGTGGAACTTCAGATCCAGAAACACCGCGAAATCGCGTTGCACCAGGGTTTCCACCAGCGCCGGCCCGGCGGCGGTGAACAGTTCCTTGCCGACCTTGACCCCGCACAAGCGCGGCTCCAGGCGCTGCGCCATGCCGAGCGCCGTCTCGCCGTCGGGAAAATCCAGCGCGACGATGATCCGTGGCGCCGCCGTCACGACATCCTCGCGGCACGGCGTTCGCAACGAGCGGCAAAGACGAGGGCGGGCAGCACGCGCGTTGCTCGCAGACCCGCAAGCGGGGCCCCGGCTCGGTAGCTCATGCCACCGGTTCCCGCTCCTCGGAGCGGCGCGGAGGATAGGTCTCCCAGCCGTTGCATGCCGGGCAGTGCCAGTAGAACTGGCGCGCCTTGAATCCGCAGTTATCGCAGCGATACAGCGCCAGGCTGCGCGTGTGCTGATGCACCAGGTTCTTTATCAGCTGCAGATCGTGCCGCCGTTCCGCCGGCGCGTCCAGAAGCTGCGCCTCGAGCAGTTTGTCCAGGCCGAGCAGCGTCGGGTTGCGCGCCAGCTCGTCCCGAACCAGCCGGTAGGCAGCCTCCGCCCCGCGGTGCTCGAGTTCGCCCTGAAAGGCCACGTTCAGCAGGTCGAGCGAGGGATAGTTCGCGAGATAGCCGCGCAGAAGCTGCAGACCTTCCTCGGTGCGACCGAGCTGGCGGTGGGCGCCGAGCAGCTTCTCCGCCACCAGCGCCAGATAGGCGGGGCTCTGCTGCTCGACACGCTTCCAGCATTCGATCGCCCGCTCCGGCATGCCTTGTGCGAGATCAATATCTCCAAGCAAGATGTTGGCGCGCGCGCACCGCCGGTTGACGTTGAGGGCTTCGCGCAGATACCCGCGCGCGGCATCCCAGCGCGAGTGCGTGATTTCCGACATCGCCAACTCGCAATAGTAGTTGGCGATGTCCTTTGCGCTGGAGCGACCGGTCACCGCGTCCATCCGGCGCGACGTGGCGATGGCCTTGTTCCAATCCTTCTCCTGCTCATAGATCTCGAGAAGAAATTTGAGCCCCGGCTGCTCGTAATGCGAGCCATCGAGCTTGGCGAACAGTTCCTCGGCGCGATCCAGCAGACCCGCCTTCAGGTAATCCTGGGCGAGCTCATAGAGCGCCTGCAGGCGCTGCTCGTGGCCCAGATCGGGGCGGTCGAGCAGGTTCTGGTGCATCCGGATCGCCCGTTCGACTTCGCCGCGGCGCCGGAACAGGCTGCCGAGCGCAAAATGCAGCTCGACGGTCTGCGGGTCGACTTTCACCAGCTCGATGAAGGCCTCGATCGCCTTGTCCGGCTGTTCGTTGAGCAGAAAATTCAGGCCGCGGAAATAGGACATCGGCAGCGCGCGGGACTCGGACAGCAGCTGCTTGATGTCGATGCGCGCCGCCAGCCATCCCAGGACGAAGAAGAGCGGGAAGCCGAGAAGCCACCAGAGCTCGAATTCCATGTCGATTCGCTCCGCCTTCGTTCAGCGCTCACCTTCGCCGACAGCGGTGCGCAACTGCCTGCGAAGGGCGAGCATCTCGCGGCGCTGACGGATGAGGTAATTCAATCCCGCGAGCAGCCCCGCCGCCACGCCGGCGACGAACACCACCAGCAGCACGAAGACCAGCGGAGCGTCCCACTGCCGGCCGAGGTAAAAGTACACCGTTACGGGCTGGGTGTTCTTGACCGCAAAGCCGACCAGCACCAGGAACAGCGCGAGTTTGACCAGCCACGCAAGGTAGCGCATCGGCTCACCGTCCGGGCGACCGCGGGCGCTGCCGGCGGTGAAAAAAAAGCGGCACGATCTCGCGACGATGCCGCTTGGCTGTGTTTCGGCGCACTGCGGAGACGCTCACTGCTGCTTCAGGTCCACTCTCTCGCGCAGCTCCTTGCCCGCTTTGAAATGGGGCACGTACTTCGCCGGCACGTGCACCTTCTCTCCCGACTTGGGATTGCGGCCCACGCGCGGAGGGCGGTAGTTCAGCCCGAAGCTGCCGAACCCGCGGATCTCGATCCGATGCCCCTGGGCGAGGCTCTTCGCCATCGCGTCCAGGATCATCTTCACCGCGAGCTCCGCGTCGCTCGCGACGAGCTGCGGGAAGTGCGCCGCAAGCTTTGCTATCAGCTCCGACTTGGTCATGGCGCGTCCTATTGCGCAGAGTTCTTGTTGTCCAGTTTGGCCTTCAGCAAAGCCCCGAGGTTGGTCGTGCCGGCGCCGGAGGAGGCGTCCGCACTGTGCTTCTGCAGCGCCTCGGCCTCTTCAGCGGCGTCCTTTGCCTTGATCGAGAGATTGATGTTGCGGTTCTTGCGGTCGATGTTGATGACCATCACCGATACGCGGTCGCCCTCCTTGAGGTGCGTGCGGATGTCCTCGACCCGATCGCGGGACACTTCGGACGCCCGCAGATACCCCTCGACTTCGCCATCCAGCGCGACCACCGCGCCTTTCGCGTCTACCGATTTCACCACGCCCTCCACCACGCTGCCCTTGTCGTGACTCGCGATGTAATTGGAGAACGGATCGCCTTCCAGCTGCTTGATGCCCAGAGAAATGCGCTCCCGCTCGACATCGATCGACAGCACCATCGCCTCGACCTCGTCGCCCTTCTTGTACTTGCGCACCGCTTCCTCGCCGGGCATGGACCAAGACAGGTCCGAAAGATGGACCAGGCCGTCGATGCCCCCGGAAAGGCCGATGAAGATGCCGAAGTCGGTGATGGACTTGATCTGCCCCTTGACCTTGTCGCCCTTCTTGAAGTTCTGGAAAAACTCCTCCCACGGATTGGGCTTGCACTGTTTCATGCCGAGGCTGATACGGCGGCGTTCCTCGTCGATCTCCAGGATCATGACCTCGACTTCGTCGCCGACCTGCACCACCTTGGCCGGGTGCACGTTCTTGTTCGTCCAGTCCATCTCCGACACGTGCACCAGCCCCTCGATGCCCGACTCGATTTCCACGAACGCGCCGTAGTCGGTGAGATTGGAAACCTTGCCGAACAGGCGGGTGCCCGTCGGGTAGCGGCGCGCGAGGCCGACCCATGGATCCTCGCCCAGCTGTTTGAGGCCGAGGGAGACGCGGTTCTTCTCCTGGTCGAACTTCAGGACTTTTGCCGTGACCTCGTCGCCGACGTTGACCACTTCCGTCGGATGTTTGACCCGTCGCCACGCGAGGTCGGTAATGTGCAGCAGGCCGTCGATTCCGCCCAGATCGACGAAAGCACCGTAGTCCGTGATGTTCTTGACTACACCCTTCACGATGGCGCCTTCCTGCAGGCTTTCGAGCAGCTTCTGGCGCTCCTCGCCTTGGCTGGCCTCGAGAACCGCCCGCCGCGACACCACGACGTTGTTGCGCTTGCGGTCGAGCTTGATGACCTTGAACTCGAGCTGCTTGCCTTCGTAGGGATTGGTGTCCTTGACCGGGCGGATGTCCACCAGCGAGCCGGGAAGGAAGGCGCGGATGCCGTTGATCATCACGGTCAGGCCGCCCTTGACCTTGCCGTTGACCAGACCCTGGACCAGGCGCCCTTCTTCCATCGCCTTCTCGAGATCGTGCCAGGCGGCAAGGCGCTTCGCCTTTTCACGCGACAGACGGGTTTCGCCGTGCCCGTCTTCGAGAGACTCGATCGCGACCGTGACGTAATCGCCAGGCTTGGCCTCGACTTCGCCGCGGTCGTTCTTGAATTCATCGGTGGGAATATAACTTTCCGACTTCAGGCCCGCGTTCACCACGACGAAGTTCGGGTCGACGCGGACCACTTCCGCCGTGATGACCTCGCCTGCGCGCATCTCCTGCCGCGAGAGGCTTTCCTCGAACAGCGCGGCAAAGCTTTCGGAGTTGGTCGAGGCGGGGATTTGGGGTGCGATTTTCATAACCTAAGGAAGACTCGATCGAAAAATCCGTTCACGTACAAAAACAAAACGGGGTTGGTTTGTCATCCCGTCCAAAAGACCGAATGACCGACCATCGCGACGTGATACGCCGGCCGCGCAGTCGATGCTCTTCAAGTCTGAAGGGGTGGGGCCTTTCGCAGCGCCCGAGCGCTCCACGCGATTACCTTTTCCACTCCTTGCTGAATGGTAAGGCTCGTCGTATCAAGCACTTGCGCGTCCGCGTTCTTCTGCAAGGGAGCAACGGCGCGGTCGCTATCGCGTGCGTCGCGTTGTTCTATGTCCTGCAAAAGGGTCGCCAGATTAGCATCGAAACCTTTTTCCATCAACTGTTTATGGCGGCGCTGGGCGCGGGCCTCGACGCTCGCGGTCAGGAATACCTTGAGCTTGGCGTCCGGAAACACCACCGTTCCCATATCGCGGCCGTCTGCCACCAGTCCCGGCGGCCGGCGAAATGCGCGTTGCCTGCGAATGAGGCCCTGCCGGACTTCCGGAACGGCCGCCACCCGTGAAGCCGCCTTCGACACCTCCTCGGCGCGAATCGCATCGGTGACCCGCTCCCCATCCAGGTACATCTCGTTGCCGCGAAACTCCGCCGGCAACGCTTCGGTGGCCGCGGCGAGCTCCACCGCATCGTCCAGATCGACGCCTTTGCGCAGGGCGAAAAGCGCGACCAGCCGATACAGCGCACCGCTGTCCAGGTAGTGAAGACCCAGCGCGGCCGCGACCTGGCGCGCAATCGTTCCCTTTCCGGCGCCCGAGGGACCGTCGATCGCAATTACCGGCGCATCCGTGATGCTTGCGAAGCGCTGGAAGTAATCCGGAAAGGTCTTCGCCACGCACGAGGGATCGTTGATCCGCACCGCCACACCGCCCAGCGCAACCAGCGAGAAACACATCGCCATGCGGTGGTCGTCGTAGGTGTCGATCGATGCATGGGACGTGAGGCGAGAGGCGGGGGGTGGCGTAACCACCAGAAAGTCGCCGCCCTCCTCCACTTTGGCGCCGACCTTGCGCAGTTCGCTCGCCATGGCCGCGATCCGATCGGTTTCCTTGACCCGCCAGCTGCCGATATTGCGCAGGCGGCTGCTGCCGTCTGCGAACAAAGCGGTAACGGCAAGCGTCATTGCAGCATCCGGAATGTGGTTCAGATCCAGATCGAACGACTTGAGGCGACCCGTCGCCGGGCCGCGCGCCTCGATCCAGTTGTCACCCATCCCGATGGTCGCGCCCATGCACGCCAGCGCCTCGGCGAAGCGCACGTCGCCCTGGATGCTGTCGCGGCCGACGCCCTCGACCCGCACCGGTCCGCCTCCGATCGCGCCGGCGGCGAGGAAGTACGACGCACTGGAGGCGTCGCCCTCGACGAAGACGGTCCCCGGGCTGCGATAACGCGCGCCTGCCGGGATCGCGAACCGCGACCATCCCTCCCGCGCAACCGGTACATCGAAGCGCGCCATCAGGTTCAACGTGAGCTCGACGTAAGGCCTGGAGATGAGATCACCGACCACCTCGATCGTCACTGCGCGTCCCGCGAGCGGCAGCGCCATCAGCATGGCGGTCAGGAACTGGCTGGAGACCTCGCCGCGCACCTTCACGCCGCCGGCCAGATCGATCCTGCCGGGACGGATTTCGAGCGGAGGAAAGCCCTCGCTGCCGAGATAGCGGATATCCGCGCCGATCGAACGCAGCGCCTCCACCAGATCGCCGATCGGCCGCTCGTGCATGCGCGGTACGCCGGAAAGACGGTAGTGCCCGCCGATCAGCGCGAGCGTCGCCGTCAGCGGCCGCAATGCGGTCCCGGCGTTGCCCAGGAACAGATTCGCCGAGCGCGCGGGAAAGCGTCCGCCACAGCCTTCGATCCTGCACTCGGGAGCCGCTCCGACGCGCTCGATGCGGACACCGAGCGTCTCGAGCGCCTCCAGCATGCGTTCGGTGTCGTCCGAAATCAGGAGGTCCTGGATTCGGGTCGCCCCCTCGCACAGAGCGGCGAGCAGCAAGGTGCGGTTGGAGATGCTCTTCGACCCCGGCAGGCGCACCGTGCCGGCGGCGCCGTACAAGGGTCCGAGATCGAGATGGTCGGGCGCGTTCACGGCGTCTTCCGCAACCACGCCTCGCGCGCGGCGCGCGCCGACTCGAACATCCGTTGCAACGCCTGTCCATCCCCCGCGTGCAACTGCGCCGTGACCTCGGCAAGCGACTTCCGAAACGCCTCGATGTCCGCAACCAGCGCATCGGCGTTGGCCATACAGATGTCGCGCCACATTTCTGCCGAGCTGCCGGCGATGCGCGTGAAGTCGCGGAAGCCGCTAGCCGCGAACGAAAACAGTTCTTCCGCATCGGTACGCGAGGCGATCATCTCGACCAGCGTGAACGCCAGCACGTGCGGCAAGTGGCTCACCGCCGAGAACACGGCATCATGGCGCTCCGCCGTCATCCGAGTGACCTGCGCGCCGCACGAACGCCACATCGATTCGACCATATCCACCGCTGCCGCCCGGCTCTCGGGGAGCGGCGTGAGCACCACGCGCCGGCCCTCGAACAAGGCGGCACTCGCCGCCTCTACCCCGGTCAGCTCGGCGCCGGCGATCGGGTGTCCGGGCACCACGCCGGAGGCACCGGCACCCAGCATCTCGCGCGCGGCGGCGACGAAGTCCTGTTTGGTGCTGCCCGCGTCGGTCACCACGACGCCGCGCTGCACGGCGTCGCGCAATTGACCGAGAATGTGCGCATTCTGCCGCACCGGGACCGCGATCAGCACCATGTCCGCTTCCTCTGCCGCGGCGGAAAGATCGGCGGCGACTTCGTCGATCACGTTCAACTCTCTCGCTCGCGCGATGTTCGCGTTCCCGCGCCCCACTCCGATCACGCGCGCCACCGCGCCGGCCCGCTTTAGCGCGAGCGCGACCGAACCGCCGATCAAGCCGACGCCGACTACCACCAGTGTGTTGAGGCGAAAGGAACTCACGGTGCCCGATGCGCGCTGCGCAGGGAAACGGACTCAGGACTTTCCCGACAGGACGGTTGCGAGCGCGTCGAGAAATCTCCGGTTTTCCGACGCCAGGCCCACCGTGACGCGCAGATGCTGCGGCATGCCGTAGCTGCCGATCGGGCGCACGATCACGCCCCGGCGCAGCAACCCCTGGTAGACCCCCTGCGCATTGCCGGCCCGGAAGCTCACGAAGTTGCCGCGCGAGGGAATCCAGGCCAAACCGAGCTTCTCGAAGCCCTGCGTCAACTGCTGCATGCCGGCTCGATTCAGCTCGAAGCTTTGCCGCACGAACTCCTCGTCGGAGAGCGCAGCGACCGCCGCCGCCTGTGCCACGCTGTTCACGTTGAACGGCTGCCGTACACGATTCATCAGGTCGGCAACCTGCGGGTGCGCCAGTGCGAAGCCGATCCGCAGGCCCGCCAGCCCGTATGCCTTCGACAACGTGCGCGAGACGACGAGATTGGGAAACTCGCGCAGCCAGCCCGCGCTGTCTGCCTGCTCCGCGGGCGGCAGATATTCGCTGTACGCCTCGTCGAGCACGACCAGCACGCGCGCCGGCACCTTGCGCAGGAAGCGCCGAACGCCGTCGGGCGCGACCCAGGTGCCGGTAGGATTGTTCGGGTTGGCGACGAAGACGATGCGCGTGTCGTCCTGTATTGCCATCGCCATCGCCTCGAGGTCGTGTCCGAAATCGCGTGCCGCCACTTCGATGCCGCGCGCCCCGATCGCCTGCGTGACCAGCGGGTAGACGGCGAACGCATGCTGCGAATACACCGCACTGGCGCCCGGGGTGAGAAAAGCGTGCGCCGCGAGTTCCAGCACATCGTTCGAGCCGTTGCCGAGCACGACGGTCTGCATTCCGACGCCGAGTCTGGAAGCGATCGTCTTTTTCAGCTCGAAGCCGTTGCCGTCCGGATAGCGGCCGGCTTCTTCGAGCGCCGCCTTCGCCGCCGCCAGGGCGAGCGGGCTCGCGCCGCGCGGATTTTCGTTCGAGGCGAGTTTGATGATCCCGGCCTCGTCCAGACCCATCTCCCGGGCAAGTTCCGAAATCGGTTTACCCGGCTGATAAGGCGCGATCGACCGGACGTAGGACGGCGCGCGCTCGCACGGGTCGAAGGGCTCGGGGATCGCCTTCGGCTCGTTCATGACACCGCCACCGGGTAGGAACCCAGGATCTTCAGGAACGCGGCCCGCTCGCGCATTTCGTCGAGCGCGCGCGCGACGTTCGCATCCGTCTGGTGACCCTCGATATCGACGAAGAATACGTATTCCCAGAGCCCGGTGCGCAATGGCCGTGACTCCAGGCGCGTCATGCTGACCTGGTTCTGGGCGAGCGGCGTGAGCAGCTCGTGAATGGCGCCCGGACGGTTGCGGGTGGACATGACGAAGGAGGTCTTGTCGCGCCCGGAAGGCGGGACATCGCGCTCCGAAAGCACCGCAAAACGGGTGGTGTTGTTCGGATCGTCCTCGACGTTTGCCGCCAGGATGCCGAGCCCGTAATGCTCCGCCGCCATGCGCCCCGCGATCGCCGCCGACTCTGCGTCTTCGGCGGCGCGGCGCGCCGCTTCCGCATTGCTGCTCACCGGCACGCGTTCGGCGCGCGGGCAGTTCCGGTTCAGCCAGCCGATGCATTGCGCAAGGCTTTGTGAGTGGGCGTAGACGCGCCGGACCGCATCGAGGGAGGCGGCCCGGCTCAGCAAGTTCTGGTGAACCGGAAGAACGATTTCGCCGCAGATCTTGAGGGGCGTGGACACCAGCAGATCGAGCGTGCGCTCCACCGCCCCTCCGGTCGAGTTCTCTACCGGCACCACGCCGTAACCGACGCTGCCCGCCTCGATCGCGCGGAACACCTCGTCGATGGAGTTGCACAAGACCGTCGGCGCCTGCCCGCCGAAGTGCTTGACGACCGCCTCCTCGCTGAAAGTGCCCTTCGGTCCCAGGCAGGCGACCGCGAATGCGTCTTCCAGCGCGCGTCAGGCGGAAATGATCTCGGTGAACAGGTGGGTCACGGCCTTCTCCGGCAACGGACCGGGATTGACCTCGGCAAGCCGCCGCAGCACCTGCGCCTCGCGCTCCGGGCGATAGACCGTGCCGTCCCCCTTGAGCTTTCCGATCTCGTGTGCCGCCGCGGCGCGCTCGTTCACCAGCCGGAGGATCTCCCGGTCCAGAGCGTCGATGCGGTTGCGAAGCTGCTGCAGCGGATCGGCCATCGGCTCAGTGGGAAGCCAGCGGCAGGTAGCGCACGCCGAGCACGCCGTCGATTCGCGACACGGCGCGGATGACCTCCGGCGCGACCGCGCTGTCCACGTCGACCAGCGTATACGCCATGTCCTGCCTGGACTTGTTGATCATGTTGTGGATGTTGAGCCCTGCGCGCGCGAGTTCGGTCGAGATCTGGCCGACCATGTTCGGCACGTTGGCGTTGGCGATGCCAAGGCGGTAGGGAGACTCGCGTCCCATCCGCACGTCGGGAAAATTCACCGCGTTGAGGATGTTTCCGTGCTCGAGATAATCGCGCAACTGATCGACCACCATGACCGCGCAGTTGTCTTCCGCCTCGCGGGTGGACGCCCCCAAGTGCGGCAGCGCGATCACGCCCGGTATCCCGGCCAGCTTCCGGGCTGGAAAATCGCAGACATAAGCACGCAACCGCCGTTCCGCGAGCGCCCCCAGTACCGCGTCGTTGTCGACGATCCCTTCGCGGGAAAAATTGAGCAGGATTGCGCCGTGCTTCATCAGCGCAATGCGGCGCGCGTTGACGAGGTCGCGCGTGGAATCGAGCAACGGCACATGAAGGGTGACGAAGTCCGAGCCGCGCAGCAGCTCCTCGATCGAATGCGCCTTCTTCACCTGCGAGGGCAGGCTCCAGGCGGCGTCCACGGTGATCTCGGGATCGTAGCCGAGCACGTTCATGCCGAGCCTGATCGCCGCATCCGCCACCAGGCTGCCGATCTTGCCCAAGCCGACCACGCCGAGCGTATGGTGGGGCAGCTCGATGCCCGCGTAGTGCTTCTTCCCCTCCTCGACCCGCTCGTTGATCTCCTGGTCATCCCCCTTCAGGCCGTCGACGAATCTGAGTGCCGTCGGAATGTTGCGTGCCGCCAGCAACATCCCTGCGAGGACCAGCTCCTTGACCGCGTTCGCGTTCGCTCCCGGCGCGTTGAACACCGGCACCCCGCGTGCGCTCATCGCCTTGACCGGAATGTTGTTGACGCCGGCCCCGGCGCGGCCGATCGCCTTCACGGAGACCGGGATCTGCATTGCGTGCATGTCCTGCGATCGCACCAGGATCGCATCGGGCTCCTCGATCTGCGCACCCACGGTGTAGCGCTCGGCCGGAAGGCGCTTCAGCCCGCTCGGCGAGATGTTGTTGAGAGTAAGGATGTGTAGCTTCGAAACCATCAGCCTCGACGCTGCTCGAAGTCACGCATGAATTCCACCAGCGCCTTCACCCCGGCAGCCGGCATCGCGTTGTAGATCGAGGCGCGCATACCGCCCACCGAGCGGTGGCCCTTGAGTTGCACCATGCCGCGGTCCTTCGCCTCCTTGAGGAAGGTCTCATCGAGCCCCTCGTCCCGGAGACGGAACGGCACGTTCATGCGCGAGCGGTCGGCGCGTTCGACCGGGCAGCTGTAGAACTGTGTCGAATCCAGGTAATCGTAGAGCAGCGCCGCCTTGCCGACGTTTTCCTTTTCCATCGCGACAAGGCCGCCTTTGCGCTTGAGCCACTGGAACACCAGCCCGGCGATGTAGATCGAGTAGGTCGGCGGCGTGTTGTACATGGATCCGCTGTCGGCGTGGGCCTTGTAGTCGAGCATCGCCGGGGTGCCGGGCGGCGCCCGGCCGATGAGATCCTCCCGGACTATGACCAGCGCAAGCCCCGCCGGACCGATATTCTTCTGCGCGCCCGCGTAGATGACGCCGTATCGCGAGACCTCCACCGGCCGAGACAGGATGTGCGAGGACATGTCCGCCACCAGCGGCACGCCGCCCGTTTCCGGCACCCAGTGGTATTCGACGCCGCCAATGGTCTCGTTGCTGGTGATGTGGACGTAGGCCGCGCCGGAATTGAGCTTCCAAACTGCCTGTTTCGGAACGTAGTTGAAGTTGCGGTCTTCGCTGCTCGCCGCGATATTTACGGCGCAGAACTTCTTCGCTTCCCCGATCGCCTTTTTCGCCCACTCGCCGGTGTGCACGTAATCGGCGGTCTTCCTGCCGCGCAGCAGATTCATCGGCACCATGGCGAACTGCGCCGTCGCGCCGCCTTGCAGGAACAGCACTTTGTACTCGCCGGGCACGCCAAGGAGCTGCCGCAGGTCGGCTTCGGCCTGCTCCGCGATCGAGACGAACTCCTTGCCGCGGTGGCTCATCTCCATCACGGACATGCCCGATCCGCGCCAGTCGAGCATCTCCTCCCGGGCTTGCGCGAGCACCTCTTCCGGCAATACCGCCGGCCCGGCACTGAAGTTGAAGACTCTCCCCACGGCTCCATTTCCTCTTGTTCTGAAGGGTCGGGTGCGCAGGCTTGCCTCAGCCCGCCGTGTCGTCGATCTCGCTTTCCCCGCTTGCGTTGTCAGCCACGGCACCGTTGCCGTTTTGTGCGTCTTCGTCGTCGCGGTCGGCGATTTTCTCGAGACCGGCCAGTCTTTCCTCCGGACCCAGGTTGATCAGCGTCACGCCCTGGGTGGCGCGGCTCATCTCGCGCACCTCGTTGACCCGCGTGCGGATCAGCACGCCGCCGGTCGTAATCAGCATGATCTCGTCGTTCTGATTGACCAGCGTAGCGGCCACGACCTTGCCGTTGCGCTCGGTGGTCTGGATCGCGATCATGCCCTGGCCGCCGCGCCCGTGACGGGTGTATTCGGCGATCGGAGTGCGCTTGCCGAAACCGTTTTCGGTGGCGGTGAGCACCGCCTGGCCTTCGTCGTCCGCGACCAACAGCGCGATAACCTTGCCGCCCTTGGACAGATTCATTCCCCGGACTCCGCGTGCGGTGCGCCCCATCGGTCGCACGTCGTTCTCGTCGAAGCGCACCGCCTTGCCTTCGTCGGACAGCAGCATCACGTCATGGCGGCCGTCGGTAAGGGCCACGCCGACGAGGTAGTCGCCCTCCTCGAGATCCACCGCGATGATGCCCGAAGGACGCGGCCGGGAAAACTCCGACAGCGGGGTTTTCTTGACCGTGCCGTTGGTGGTCGCCATGAAGACGTACTTGTTTTCCTCGAACTCGCGCACCGGCAGCACGGCAGTGATCTTCTCCCCGTCGACCAGCGGCAGCAGGTTGACGATTGGCTTGCCGCGGCTCGCTCGCCCGCCCTGCGGCACCTCGTAGACCTTGAGCCAGTACAACCGGCCGCGGTTGGAGAAACACAGGATGTAGTCGTGGGTGTTGGCGATGAAGAGGTTGTCGATGAAATCGTCCTCCTTGGTCGCCGCCGCCTGTTTGCCACGCCCGCCGCGTTTCTGCGCCCGGTAGTCGGCAAGCGGCTGCGCTTTCATGTAGCCGGTGTGCGACAGCGTCACCACGACGTCCTCGGGGGCGATGAGGTCCTCTATCGCGATTTCCTGGGTATTGACCTCTATCTCGCTGCGCCGGGGATCACCGAACTGTTCCTTGGTCTGCGCGAGTTCGCCGGCGATGATCTTCGTGATGCGCTCGGGCTTGGCGAGAATATCGAGCAGGTCCGCGATCAGATCCATGACTTCGCGATATTCAGCGGTAATCTTCTCCTGTTCCAGGCCGGTGAGGCGCTGCAGTTGCATCTCGAGGATGCGCTGCGCCTGCACGTCCGAAAAGTGATAGCCGTCTTCCTTGAGGCCATACTCCGGCAACAGCTCTTCCGGACGCGAAGAGGCCGCATCGGCGCGCGCCAGCATCGACTCTATCAGTTGGGAACGCCACGCCCGTCCCATCAGGCCCTGTTTTGCCTCGGCGGGCGTGGGCGCCGCCTTGATCAGGGCAATGATCTCGTCGACGTTCGACAGCGCCACCGCCAGGCCCTCGAGAATGTGTCCACGGGCACGGGCCTGTCTCAGTTCGAATACGGTTCTGCGGGTGATCACCTCCCGGCGGTGACGCAGGAAGGCTTCGATGATTTCCTTGAGGTTGAGCAGCCGCGGCTGACCGTCGACTAGCGCAACCATGTTCATCCCGAAGGTGTCTTGTAGCTGCGTTTCCTTGTACAGGTTGTTCAGGATGACTTCCGGCATTTCCCCGCGCCTGAGCTCCAGCACGACGCGCATGCCCGACTTGTCGGATTCGTCACGGATCTCGGCAATACCGTCGAGGCGCTTCTCGCGGACCAGCTCGCCGATACGCATTAGCAGCACCGACTTGTTCACTTGATACGGCAGCTCGTCGACGACGATCGACTGGCGACCGCCCTTTTCCAACTCTTCGAAATGGGCCCGGGCACGGATCACTACCCGTCCGCGCCCGGTTCGGTAGCCCTCCCGAATGCCGGTTGTTCCGTAAATGATCCCCCGCGTTGGAAAATCCGGCCCGGGAACGATCTGGAGCAGCTCGTCGATGGAAATGTCCGGCCGCTCCAGGACCGCCAGGCAGGCGTCCACCACCTCCCCCAGGTTGTGCGGCGCGACATTGGTCGCCATGCCAACCGCGATGCCGGCTGAGCCGTTAATGAGCAGATTCGGAACGCGGCTGGGGAGGACGGTCGGCTCGAGTTCCTTGCCGTCGTAGTTGGGACCGAAATCGACGGTTTCCTTGTCGATGTCGGCGAGCAGCTCGCCGGCGATTTTCTCCAGCCGGCACTCCGTGTAGCGCATCGCCGCGGCGTTGTCGCCGTCGATGGACCCGAAGTTGCCCTGACCGTCGATCAGGGGGTAGCGCAGGCTGAAGTCCTGCGCCATCCGCACCAGGGTGTCGTAGATGGCGGTATCGCCGTGCGGGTGGAACTTGCCCATGACGTCTCCGACGACGCGGGCGCATTTGACGTACGGACGATTCCAAGCATTGTTCGCCTCGTACATGGCGTAAAGAATTCGACGATGAACCGGCTTCAGGCCGTCTCGCACGTCGGGGAGCGCCCGCCCGACGATCACGCTCATCGCGTAATCGAGGTAGGAACGGCGCATCTCCTCTTCGAGGCTGATCGGGAGGGTTTCTTTGGCGAACTGCTCCATCAGATTTGGGTGGCTTGGCTTGCTGCGGGCTTGAAGTGGATCATGCTTGTTACGCCCGGCAAATCCGTGCGAAACAGAGAGGCAAATCGCAGGCAGTAAAAAGCTGTAACTTTATCATACGGAGGTGGTTACATGCGAGGCTTACAAAGGTATATTTGCGTCTGCGCAGCGATACTTCGGCGCCCGCACCCGGTCTTCTTATTGAGCGTGCAAACACGTTGTACCGGAACCTGCGCGCGGAGATAATTTCCGTCGCCATAAGCGAAAGTCCTCCGACTCAATCCATGGAGATCACGCAATGCGAAGCAATACGAACCGTTTGCTGATGTTGCTGATAAGTGCGGCGCTGGGTGCATGTTCGTCGCAGTCCGAGCGTGGTAGCACCGGCCTGGGTACGGAAACGCCACCGAAGAAGGTCGAGGCTCCCGCGGAGACGCCGGCCCCGGAACCAGAGGCGGTGCAAATGATCAACAAGCCTCTCGAGGAGGCACCGCCTCAGACTGCGGAGGCGCCCAAACCCGCGCCAAAGAAGGAAGAGCAGCCGCAGGAACAATTTCCTGTGACCAAATACGAGTTGCCCAAGGAAGAGCCGGTCGAGGACCTCGGCCCGCAGCCTGATAACGGTGAAAAGCTGACTTATCCCGAGGAACAGACGCCGCAAAAGGACCTGGGCGTGAGCGAACCTACCACGCCCGCGGAACCGGAGCAGCCGAAGCAGGAAGTTGCGGCGGCGCCCGAAGCACCCGCGGCACCCCCGCCGGCCCCCGAGCAGCCGAAGATGGTCTCCGTCAGCTTCGATGCCGTGCCGTTGTTCAACTTCGACAAATCTGACGTGCGCAGCGATCAGCAGCACAAGCTCGACGAGCTGGTGGCGAAACTGAACGACGCCGATTACAAAGAGGTCTGGGCGATCGGCCATACTGACCGCATCGGCACGGAAGCGTACAACCAGAAACTTTCGGAGCGGCGCGCGAATTCCGTGAAAGCGTACCTGGTGCGTCAGGGGATCCCGGTGGATAAGATTCGTATCCTCGGACGCAGCAAGGACGAGCCGGTAACCAAGCCGGAGGACTGCAAGGGCAAGCGCGGCAAAATGCTCATCGCGTGCTACCAGCCGGACCGTCGCGTGGACGTCACCGTGCAGGGTCAGAAGAGCTCGCAGTAGCGGGGCCGGGACTCAAGCGGCATTGTTTCGCCAGAAGCCCTGCTCCGGCAGGGTTTTTTTTCGCCCGATTAACGACCAATGGCCACACCGGAAAGCGTCGACCTCCTGATCCAGCCTTCGTGGGTCATTCCCATGGAGCCGCCTGGCGTGGTGCTGTCCGACCACGTCGTCGCCGTCTCCGGGGACAAGATCGTCGGTGTGGTATCTGCATCGAAGGCCCGCGACAGTTTCGCGGCCCGGGAAGTCGTCTTCCTGCCGGGACGGGTTCTGCTTCCTGGCCTGATCAATCTTCATACGCACGCAGCGATGTCGCTCATGCGCGGCCTCGCCGATGATCTCTCCCTGATGGACTGGCTGTCGAAACATATCTGGCCAACGGAAGCCAGGCAGGTATCCTCGCAATTTGTCTATGACGGCACGCTGCTCGCATGCGTCGAGATGCTCAAAGGAGGGGTGACATGCTTCAATGACATGTACTTCTTTCCCGATCAAGCGGGGCGCGCGGCGCTCGAGGCGCGAATGCGAGCGGCATTAGGAATCGTATTGGTTGAATTTCCCACGGTGTATGCCAGCGACGTTCAGGATTACCTGCGGAAGGGGCTCGAGGCGCGCGACGAACTCAAGAGCGAACCGCTGCTCAGCTTCTGCATGGCGCCTCACGCCCCTTATACGGTGGCGGACAGGAGTTTCGAGCAGATTGTCACGCTCGCGGAGCAGCTCCAGGTGCCGATACACCTGCACCTGCACGAGACACGAACCGAAGTGGGCGAAGGCATCAAACAGCACGGAGTGCGCCCTCTCGCTCGCCTGCAGCGCCTGGGGCTCCTTGGTCCGGGCTTGATCGCGGTCCACGCCGTGCATCTCGAGGATGCCGAAATCGGCCTGCTCGCCTCCCACGGCGTCTCGATCGCGCATTGCCCCGCATCCAATCTGAAGCTCGCCAGCGGATTCGCGCCGGTCTTCAAAATGCTCGCCGCCGGCATCAACGTCGGGCTGGGTACCGACGGCGCCGCAAGCAACAACCGGCTCGACATGCTTGCCGAGCTTCGACTCGCGGCGCTCGTCGCGAAGGCGTGCGCTGATTCGGCAGAGGCTTTGCCGGCGCACGACGCCCTGCATATGGCAACGCTGGCCGGCGCAAAGGCGCTTGGCCTGGAACACGAAATCGGTTCGATCGAGAAAGGCAAGTCGGCGGACTTGATTTCCGTGAACTTGTCGGCTGTCGAACTGTCTCCGTGCTATGACCCGGCATCGCATCTGGTGTACGCCGCGGGGCGCGAACACGTCGATCATGTCTGGGTCAGGGGTGAGCTTCTCGTAAAAGAAGGCCGAATGGTTCATCTGGACGAGACCGAAGTCGCCGCGAAAGCACGTCATTGGCGTGACCGCATTGCGGCCGAACGCTGAGATGCGCCAATGATCAACGTCGACCCTGCGGAACTGGACAAATTCAGCCAACTCGCGCATCGGTGGTGGGACCCGCACAGCGAGTTCAAACCGCTGCATGACATCAATCCGCTGCGGCTCGACCACATCGACCGTGTGGCAGGGCTCGCCGGGAAGCGGGTGCTCGACGTGGGCTGCGGAGGCGGTATACTTTCCGAAGCCATGGCGGCGCGCGGCGCGGGCGTGATTGGGATCGATCTTGCCGAGAAGCCGCTCAAGGTCGCCCAACTGCATTTGCTCGAGAGCGGCCTTCAAGTCGAATATCGCAGAGAATCCGCCGAAGCGCTCGCGGATCGCGAAGCCGGACGGTACGACATCGTCACCTGCATGGAACTGCTCGAGCACGTCCCGGATCCGGCTAGCGTGGTCGGCGCGTGCGCGCGTCTGCTGAATCCCGCCGGCTGGGTATTCTTCGCCACCATTAACCGCAATCCGAAGTCGTATCTTTTTGCGATCATCGGCGCCGAATACGCGCTCAAGCTGCTCCCCAGGGGGACCCACGACTATGCGAAATTCATTCGCCCGTCGGAGCTCGCGCGTTTCGGCCGCGCCGCCGGATTGACGGTAGATCACGTCGTCGGAATGTCCTACAACCCGCTCAAGAAGACCTACTCATTGACCGATGACGTATCGGTGAATTACATCCTGGGGGCCCGCCCATCCGCGTGACGTCGCGTTGGGGGCGCACCTGGTTCGAACCCCGATAGAGAGGAGGAGTGCCGCGTGAACAAGAACGTAATTCGCATCATGACCATTGCAGGCTTCATTGCGCTCACACAGGGTTGCTCTCTCAAGCCCCAGTATCTTCACCTCGATCCCGCCGTAAACGCTGCAACGGCAAATGCCCCCGCCGGCAGCGGGACGATCGCTTTGTCGGTCGAAGACAGTCGCTCGACGACCAAGCTCGGCGAAGTGGGTGATCCTGATCGGAAGATGGTGGACGTGAGTCTCGAAGAAGACTTTCGGCCGGTGCTGTACGCCAAGATTGCCGACGCCCTGACGCAGCGTGGCTTCAAGGTCGTGCCGGCCGGTGAAGATGCCGATCGAACCCTGATAGTCAACGTGAGGCGCCTTGAGCTCAGCTCCCGCAAACAACCACTGACCTTCGATACCGAGCTTCGCGCCGAGGTGTCCGCGGAGTCGCGTCACGGCGAGGACAGCTACGACAAGCTGTTCTATGTGCGCACCCACAAGGAAACGGCCGGCCCGCCCTACCTCAAGGACAGCAATGCGCTCGTCAACTCAGCGGTCTCGCAGTCATTGGAGGATCTGCTTTCGGACGAAAAGCTGCTGGAATTCCTCGCCCGGTGATCCGGTTGCCCTCTTGATCGCGGCCGGAGACAATCCCGGCCGTTTTCTTTTTGGAATTTTCCCGGATGCACGCGCATCGCTACGACGCAGTTTTGTTCGATCTGGACGGCACGCTGGCCGATACCGCGGGCGACCTCGGCTTCGCGCTTAACGTGCAGCGCAGTGCCCGCGGGTTATCCCCTTTATCGGAAGAACAGGTGCGCCCGCATGCTTCGGCGGGCGCTCGCGGTCTGCTCCAGCTCGGCTTCGGTCTCGGCCCGGACCATCCGGACTACGAGGCAATGAGGAGTGAATTTCTCGATCTTTACGCAGAAACCCTGTCCCGCTCCACGGACTTGTTTCCCGGAATCGACGAGGTATTGGACGTTCTCGAAGATCGAGGACTGCGCTGGGGAATCGTCACCAACAAGCCGCAGCGCTTCACGCGGACGGTACTGGAAGCCCTGAAACTGAGTGCGCGCGCGGCATGTGTGGTCTGCGGCGACATGGTTCAGCATCCGAAACCGCATCCTGCCTCGCTGATTGCGGCGGCGCGGCTCCTGGATCTGCCGACCGAAGCCTGCCTTTATGTAGGCGACGACGAACGCGATATCGCCGCGGCGCGTGCGGCGGGAATGGATTCAGTGGTCGCGTTATACGGTTACCTTGGCCAACAAGGCGGCCCGGAGACGTGGGGTGCCACAGCCAGTATCGCAAGCCCGCTGCATCTCCTCGATCTGCCCGGGTTGGGCAGGCACCTCGTCTGATAGAATGCACACGTGCTTGAAATTCTCCCGATTGGCCACCATTTTCGGGAGCAACATCGGGGGCGACCTGGTTTCGACGTGGGTCGCGAAGCAGTGTAGTGCATGCCAAGGTCCAGTAACCTTGTAAATCAGCTGGACAACGAATAGTCGCCAACGACGATCGTTACGCTCTAGCCGCCTAAACCCGGCTGGACTCCACGCCGGTTCGCTCACGGGCCGGGCTGGGCAACCAGCAGTGGAGCCATTTACGTGAGATCGTGTCGTGCGGGGTTACTTCGCTCGACATCAAATTCAAGGTAACTCGCTGCAGTTCAGCCCGTCGGTCGGCGGTTCTGCGGTCAGATCAATTGGCCTGACTAAGCATGTAGTGCTGCCTGTAGAGGGCTTGCGGACGCGGGTTCGATTCCCGCCGCCTCCACCAAATCAAAAGGGCTCCCCTACGGAGCCCTTTCCCGTTCGTACTGAACTGCCCTCCGGCTCTTCACCTACCCGCCGCGGTCGATTTCTTCGACTCGTAGTAGGCGGCGATCTTCTCCTCGACTCGTGGAATGGCAGCAAGGCCGGCTTTCTCTCCCTCGATGATCGCGTAGTTGCGAGAGTCGAAACTGGCGGAGGCAAGCTGGCTGATGTCGGGCGCAATTACGACATCTGCCTCCTTTAGCTCGGTTGCCGCGATAGTGCGGCCCATGATGGCGAGCGTCTGCAGCATCACGTCGATTGTGTCGGCCAAACGCCCGGGGCGAGGGTGGTCGGAAATATCGACCGCCACGACGATATCCGCGCCGAGCTGGCGTGCGACTTCCACCGGAACCGGGCTGACCAGACCGCCGTCCACATACTCCCGGCCGCCGATCTTCACGGGTTGGAATATGCCCGGGACGCTGCTCGAGGCGCGCACAGCGAGCCCGGTGTTGCCCCGATCGAAGACGAAGGGTTCGCCGGACTGAAGATCGGTCGCAACTACCGCGAGCTTACGGTTCAAGCGGTCGATCGGACGGTTCTGAACCGCCTCATTCACGAAGTCCTGAAGCGATTGACCCTTGATAAACCCGCGGTTGGGCAACCCCCAGTCGCGAACCGTAGCTTCGTCCATCGATAAAGCAACGCGCTGCAGGTCGAAACCATTGTAGCCTGCGGCATAGAGCGCACCGACCACGCTCCCGGCACTCGTACCTACCACGATGTCCGGTGTGAGACCGTGCGACTCGAGAGCCTTGATGACTCCGACGTGAGCGAATCCTTTTGCCGCCCCTCCGCCCAGCACGAGCGCGATTTTGGGCGGCCCGATCTCCTGAGCAGGTGGCTTTTCGACGGAGGCAGGCGGTGACGGCCGATTGATTGCACAAGCCGCCAGCGTGAACAATCCGACGCACAGTGCGGTCCATAGCCGCGCTCTCCCATGCACCACGGGCATGGATCTATTCAGACAGCAGCGCTCGGTCAAGCCGGTGACATCTGCGATTGCAGGTAATTCTGGACCCCGACCTTTTCGATCAGCTCGAGCTGAGTCTCCAGCCAATCGACGTGATCTTCCTCGCTGTCGAGAATCTCCTCGAACAGCTCGCGAGAGACATAGTCCTGCACGCTTTCGCAATGAGCTATCGCCTCACGCAGCACCGGATGCGCCTGGAGTTCGAGCTTGAGATCGCACTTCAGACACTCCTCTGCGGTCTCTCCGATCAACAGCTTGCCTATATCCTGCAAATTGGGCACGCCTTCCAGGAAGAGAATGCGCTCGATCAGCTTGTCCGCGTGCTTCATCTCGTCGATGGATTCCTTGTGCTCGTACTCGCCGAGCTTGCCGAGGCCCCAGTTGCGGAACATCCGGGAGTGCAGAAAGTATTGGTTGATCGCGGTGAGCTCGTTCGTAAGAACGGAGTTGAGACATTGAATAACCTTTTTATCGCCCTTCATTAGCGCTTCCTCGTGACCTGAGTGCAGCCGATTATAGGCCGCTTATCATGCGTCGACGAAAGGAAGCGCAGGTGGGGTGGAGGAAAGAGGATCAGGCGGCCTGACGCCGGTCGGCATCAGCGGTGGGAGCGAGTGTTTCGAAGATCACTTGCTGCGCAAAATCCGCGCAACGGCCGCAAGATGACGCCACACCGAGGCCATGCCGAACCGCAGGGAGCGTGTTCAGCCCCCCGAGAACGGCGTCGCGGATTTGCTTCTCGGTGATGCCATTGCACAGACAGATATACACAGTGAGACTCCGAATATCCTCAAAACCGCCCAACACATTTCAACTATAAAGTATAATGAGAATGATTGTCAATTCTGGTAGAGGCTTACAACATCGTATCGGTTCCATTTCTTGGATTGAATTTGATCTTATCGAAACTTCTTCAAAATATTCTTCAGCCTGCGCTCAAATCCATTCTTAAACACCTTTTCATTTATTTGTTTTTAAATATTTTTTGAAGGACTGGAATTAATGCTTCCAAAGCTCTACCTGGCCTGGATCGGATTGACGCTCAGTCTCGCGGGCACTGCAATGGCTGCCGGTGCGCCAAAGACGGAAGCCCAACAGGTGCTGCACTTGCTGGATTACGTGGCTGTCGAGTATCCGACATTCGTGAGTGATGGTCAGGTGTCCAATCAGAGCGAATTTGGGGAACAGGTGGAGTTCTCCGACCAAGTCACCAGCCTTATTGCCGCCCTCCCGCCCAATCCCAAGCAAGCTTCCTTAGTTAAGTCGGCTCGCGACCTGCATGGAGCCATAGTCGGAAAAGCGGATGCTGCGCTTGTCGTGCAACGCGCACGCGCCCTGCAGAGCAATCTCATCAATGCCTACGACATCCGCATTGCGCCTTCAAAAGTCCCCGACCTTGCCCGCGGAGAACTGCTTTACCGGTCGACCTGCGCCGGTTGCCATGGCATCTCCGGCGACGGGAAAGGTACACAAGCCGGCGGGTTAAATCCCTCCCCCACAAACTTTACCGATCCCTCGCGGCAATCGCAGCGCAGCCCATTCACGCTGTACAACACGATTACGCTGGGGGTGGACGGTACCGCCATGCGCGGGTTCTCGAACCTCTCCGACCAGGACCGCTGGGCGCTCGCTTTCTATATCAGCGGTTTCGTCGCCTCCGACGCCGACCGCGATCAGGGGGCAAACCTATGGCATAGGGGCGTCGAGCGCCTCCGATTCGGTTCTCTTGATCAGCTTGTGTCCATGACCCCCGCAAAGGCAAGAGCGAGCGGCGAGAGCGCTTACGCGGTGCTTGCCTATCTGCGGGCGCACCCCGAGGCCCTCCTGCCCGGCGGGAGTGGACAATCCCTCGACGTGGCACTGGAAAAACTCGACGAGAGTATTCGCCTGTACGCGGCCGGTAGGCCCGACGCCGCGCACCAGTCTGCCCTGTCCGCCTATCTCGACGGTTTCGAGCTCGCTGAAGCAAGGCTGCCGAGTGCCGCGCGCAACCGCATCGAGCAAAAAATGATGGGATTCCGCGCCTTGATCCGAAATGGCGCCCCGCTCGAAGAAGTTCGCACTGCAGGCTCCGACCTGGCGAACGAATTTCGTGCGGCCCGTAGCGCTGCCATGGAGGACACGGCTTCGCCCGCCACGAATTTCGTCGCATCGCTCATCATCATCCTGCGGGAGGGCCTGGAAGCGATGCTGGTCGTTGCGGCAATCGCAGCGTTCCTCATTCGATCCGGCCGGCGCGATGCGTTGTCGTACGTGCACTTGGGCTGGATCGCCGCGCTGGCAGTCGGTGGGATAACGTGGCTACTGTCGAGCACGCTGTACTCTCTTTCCGGGGCGCAGCGCGAGACCACGGAAGGCGTAACGGCATTGATCGCCGCAGCGGTGCTTCTTTATGCCGGCTACTGGCTGCATTCCAAGAGCCATGCGTCGCGCTGGCAATCCTTTATCAGGGGCGAAGTTACTGGCGCCCTGTCATCCGGCCAGTTGTGGGGACTGGCGCTGATCTCCTTTCTCGCCGTCTATCGAGAGGCTTTCGAAACCGTTCTCTTCATGCAGGCGCTGTGGATCGAGGCCGGGACCGCCGGCCGATCAGCGCTGATCGGCGGAATGGGCATTGGCGCAGCCGGGCTCGTCGCGGCGGCCTGGCTGATCGCCCGTTACAGCGCCAAGCTCCCTCTCGGCCTGTTTTTCACCATCAGCGCGTTCTTTCTCGCCGCGCTGGCGGTTGTTTTTGCCGGACGCGGGATCGCCGCCCTGCAGGCAGCCGGCAAGCTGCCGATGAATCCCATTTCCATTCCGGGCGTTCCGATTCTGGGAATTTATCCCAACGTTCAAGGCTTGGTTCTGCAGGTGCTGCTCATCACACTGATCGCGACCGGCTTCTTCTATAGCCGAACGGCTTCGCGTCGGCGTTGACAAACGGCCGGCTGACCCGGCAGCAATCGATGCTTCCCTTCCATGGGAAAGAGAGGCCCGCCAAGTGCGAGCCTTTTTCCTTGTCTATCCGGCGCAGCAAGCCGGCCTCACCGCCCGGGAAGCATGCGTTGAAAAACCCCGTTCCTGTCGACGACCAGATGTTTGACGGCGGCAAGGACGTGTACCACAACCAGGACGATCAGCAAGTCGGCGGTCGACTGGTGTATGCCCTGTAGCAACTCGTAGATATCACGGTTTTCAGAGCCCAGCGGCGGTATCTTGAACATGCCGAAGTAGGTAACGCCATACTTGGTGAACTGCGACGCACTGAATCCGGAAAGCGGCATCAGGATTAGGCACAAGTACAGCAGCGCATGGCTGATCTTCGCAGCCTGCACTTGCCAGCCAGGCATCGAAGAGGGTAGCGGGGGCGGGGGATTATTCGCCCGCCACCACAGGCGAACGAGCGCGAGAATCCCGACCGTGAGTCCGATCGACTTGTGCAGATTGAAATAGAACGCCCGGCTCGGTGCCCCCTTCGGAATGCCCGTCATGTAAAGCCCCAGCCCGATCAGCGTCAGAACGAGCGCTGCGATGATCCAATGCAAGACGATTGCTATCGTGGTATATCGCTGCCGATCTCCGCTCATGGTCTGTTCCTTTTTCGCTCTTGGTCATGGCGTCGTCATCGCGCAGTATGTTAACGACTGTGCTCAGTGAACGACAACTCCCCACGGCAGTTTACCGACCGGAATGTCGGCGATCTTCTGATTGGTCGTGGTATCGATGACCGAAACAGCGTCCGAACGGCCGCAGGCGACATAAAGCTTCTTTCCGTCCGGAGTGATCGCCATATTCCACGGACGCTTGCCGACCGGGATGGTGGCGATAATCTGGTTGGTGGAGGTGTCGATCACTGAAACAGTAGCATCCTTTCCATTGGAGATGTAAACGCGGGTGCCATCGGGGTGGACGGCGACCCCATTGGAAAACTGTCCTCCTTTAATGGAGGCGATCACTTCGTGCTTGGTGATATCGATAGCGTAGATCGTACTGACGAACTCCGAGGCAACGTATGCCCGCTTGCCGTCCGGCAGGAAACCGATGCCGCGGGGACGCTTGCCGACGGGAATTTCGGATACTTGTTTGCGCTGGCCGACGTCGATCACGTCGACTTGGTGCGCCTCTTCAGCGCTCGCGTAGACCCAGCGTCCATCCGGGCTGAACTCCGCGTGCTCGGGATTCTCTCCGTTTACCTTGACGAGAAACTCCTTCTGGTTGGTGGCGGTATCGATAAATGCTATGGCATTGCTCATCTCGACCGCTGCCACTACCCATTTCCCGTCCGGAGAGATGCCGACCCCTTCGGGTGATTCGCCGAGGAAGACCGACCCGATGATCTCGCGCTTATCGATGTCGATGATATCGAGCGAGTTCTTCGGCTGATCGCTGACATAAAGCAGCTTGCCGTCCTTAGACACTGCCATCCCGCGGGGCTTCTCTCCTGCGGGGATGGTGGCGATCACCTTGTCGGACGCGGTATCAATGATCGATACCGAACCGCTGCCTTCGTTGGCCACATAGGCAAGGGAAGCGGCGCCGGCGCAGCCGATACCGAACCACGCTGCCGCCATGACGGGAAGATACAAGATTGGCTTCATGTTGTTTCAGTCTCCTCTTGGGAATTTTTTCCGGCATACTGAGGGAGTCCTGGCGATGCCGGGAGAATACCGTGCGGTTATATTGCATCCGGTTGGGACCGGGCGGGCTTTTCAAAGTTCGTCTCGTTGCTTAGGTTGGCATCGGCGGCGACACGTGCCGCGCGAATCGGTCGCATATGCTAGCACCCTTGACCGACAAGCCGCCGCGTCGCGTAAGAAGACTAACGCCCGAGATGGCGCGACGTGCACCGGACACCCGCGCAGTCCGTGTCAATAGAAGACAAATGGGAGGAAGTCTTTCATGCCGGTCACTTCTCATCGCGTCCTCCTCACGGCCGCGTTCATACTCGCAGGCGCGGCTCGCGCGCAAAATCCCTCCGCCGATTTCGAAGCGCGCAGCGTCGAAGTCGTGGGCACGTCCCCCTGCGCGGCCTGGCTACGCCGGTGAACGAGGTACCGGCCAATGTGCAGGCGAAAACCGGCGCGGACATCGAAGCACAGCACACGAGCAGCATTTCCGAGTTCCTGTACGGCAACCTGGGTAGCGTCACGGTGACGGACGGGGCCGTCAATCCGTTTCAGCCAGACGTCAGTTTCAGGGGCATGACCGCCTCGCCACTGCTCGGCACACCGCAGGGACTGTCGGTCTTTCTCGACGGTGTCCGAATCAACGAACCGTTGGGGGACGTCGTCAACTGGGATCTCGTGCCCCAGAATGCCATTCCCACGATCAATTGCGTCGTACAACGAAGGCATGCGCCTTCCGACGCCCGTCGAGCTGACCTGTGCCGACCCAAATGCGCCGTGCCAGCTCCCGAATGCATTTCTCGCCGACCCGGCGCTAAAACAGGTGGTGGGTAAAACGGTGGAGCTAGGCGCGCGCGGCGACACGTCGGACGCATTCACATGGAATGCCGCGCTGTTCAACACCAACCTGGACGACGACATCCAGTTCATCAGTGCGGGTTCGGGGGCGTCCAACGCGGGCTTTTTCCAGAACGGGGGCAAAACGCGGCGTCGAGGCGTGGAACTGGGCGGCCACGCGCAAATCGGAGCGTTCAGGCTCCTCGCCAATTACAGCTACGTCGAGGCGGCGTTCCTGTCGTCATTTACGGTGAACAGTCCGAACAATTCGAGCGCGGACGCGAACGGCACCATTCAGGTTTCGCCCGGCGACAGGATCCCGGGTATCCCAGCGCAGGCAGTCGAGCTGCACGCCGAATACAGCTTCAGACAAACCCTCATGGTCGGCGTAAACGTGAACCATCTCAGCGACCAATACGCCAGGGGCGACGAGAACAACCAGGATCGCAATGGCAAGGTTCCCGGTTACACGCTGGTCAACCTGGATGCAAGCTACCAGGCCACCCGAGCCCCGCGGTTATTCGGGCGCGTGCAGAATCTTTTCGACCGCGATTACGAAGCGTTCGGCCTGCTCGGCGAGAACGACTTCGTCACCGGATCATTCACTCCCACCGCCGGCAGACCGGAGCCGTTTTTCGCGGTCGGGGCGCCGCGCGGATTCTGGATCGGGCTGCGCTATGAGTTCGACAAACCGAAAGGCGCCGCCAAGACCGACTGACGTCCAGCATGGCCCCAAACGGAACGGGCAGCCCCAGGGGCTTGCCGGTTTCGTCATTGCGCGGAGACGATTGCGTGGGAAAGTACAACTCGCCAGGATTCTCGGCAGGGCGCGTTGACGGGAGGCGCCGGGTCCCGGTCACGGCCAAAGTTTGCCTTTACGATTGCCGGACCTGTCTGTACTCGACAGCGAACCTGCCTCCCGTGCGTTCGAACCCGAGCTCAGACCAAACGCACAGCCAAAAAAAAGGCTGCTCGAGGCAGCCCTTTTTTCAGTCGGTATCGCTTAGCGGTTGGCGATGTACATCGTCACTTCGAAGCCAAAGCGCATTTCCGTGTATTCGGGTTTGGTCCACATGGCAAAGCTCCTTTTCGGGGGTTTATCGGGGCCGCTGCCTATGGCAGCCGACGGACCAATTCTCTGACGCGGCTAATTTTTGTCCAACAGGAAAAGCCGTAAATCGACCTCATGATTTTCATGAGATTCTCCCCGCGTCGTTCCAATAGTTGCTACCGATTCAGGGGCTTATCAGCCCGGCCCGGATGGCGATAATCGCCAGTTCGGCCGAGTTCGAGGCGCCCAGTTTCTGTTTGATGTTGTACAGGTGGGTGCCAACCGTGCGCGGGCTCAGACACATGACATCGGCTATTTCCTGGACGGATTGTCCTTTTGCCAGCGCCAGGAATACCTTGAACTCGCGCTCGGTCAGCGTATCCACCGGATTGCGCTCGCCGGAGAGCTGCTGAACGGCAAGCTGCTGCGCGATGTCCGGCTCGAGAAATGTTCTGCCCTGGTGCACTTGGCGGATCGCCTGGATCAGTTCCTCGGCGGCGCTGCGCTTGGTAAGGTAGCCGGCTGCGCCCGCTTTCAACACGCGGCGCGCATGCATCGCGTCCTCGTGTGCCGAAAGAACGAGAATGCGTGCAGTCGGTTCCTTGGCGAGGATGCGATCGATCGCTTCGAGCCCGCCGATGCCGGGCATCGAAATGTCCATCACCACCACGTCCGGCCTGATATCTCCGAAGCGGCGCACCGCCTCTTCCCCGCTCTCCGCCTCCGCCACCACTTTGACGTCCGGAGACCCTTCCAGCAACAATCTGAATCCCATGCGCACGACCGCATGATCGTCAACGAGCATCACATTGATGTTGGACGTGCGCTGCATCTGCGGACCGAAGAGATCTGAGATTTCATGCCGGGGCAACGGTACCGGCGAGGCTGCCCGCCACCGGGATGACGGCGCGCACAATGACCCCCTGCTCCGGCGCGCCGACAATTTCGAAGCTGCCGCCAAAGGCCTGTACCCGCTCTCGCATTCCGATCAGGCCGAAACGATTCGGATCCTGGGCCTCCCTCGCCGCCAGCCCCTTGCCGTTGTCCCGAACGATCACCGTCACGGCATCCCCCTGCTGTTCCGAAGGCGCGCGCGAGATCACAACGTCGGCACAGCTCGCCTGCGCATGACGAGCGATATTCGTCAGACATTCCTGCACAATGCGGTACACGGTGATATTCACCGTTTCGCCCAGTGTATCGAGATCGCCCGTCAGATGGAGTTCGCACTCGATTTCCGGATGCCGTTCGCGCCAGCTCACAACGGTTCCTCTGAGCGTCTCGGCGAGCCCCAGGTGGTCGAGGGTGCTCGGCCGGAGCTTACGGATGATGCCGTGCACCACGTCGTAGATCCGGGAGGCAACCGACACGATGGTTTTCGCGTTGTCATGGGTTTCCGGTGCGCTGTCCCGAGTGCGGTTGACGATCGCGGTGCCGATGGTCTTGATCGCCGTCACGCACTGTCCCAGCTCGTCATGCAATTCACGAGCGATGCTTCGCCGCTCCTCCTCCAGGCGCGATTGGATGAGTTGCGTTAGCCGGCGGTTTTCCTCGAGCTCGCGCTCGGCCGCCTGCATGCGCTTGTGCTCCGTGATATCACGCATGCTGCAGATCTCGCCGATGACCTCACCGGAGGCGGGATCGACCAGCGGCGCCGCGGACAGCGCGATGTCGATCGCTCTGCCGTCTCGAGTCAGGCGCTGCGTCTCCAGATGCTCGATTCTCTCGCGTCGCTTGATCGCATCCAGGCTCTCGCGCAGCTCGGCCCGACGGCTCTCGGGAGCGATCAGCTCGGCGGACTGGCCGACGATCTCTTCGGTACGGTAGCCGAACAGGCGCTCCGCGGCCGCATTCCAGAACTGGATCCTGCCCGTCAGGTCGTGAATGATGATGGCGTCGCTCGATTGCTGCGCGGCGAGCGCAAGCCTGCGGTTCTCGGCCAGGCTGTCCTCGAGCACCTGCGCCATGCGATTGAACCCATGGCTGATGGAGCCGAACTCCGGCAGGCTGAATCCCGGCAAGCGCACCCCGAACCTCCCCTGCTCCATCCCCACGAGACCATCCAGGATGGGGCCCAGCGGCCGCAGCCAGCGCCCCAGCAGCCAGAACACCAGCGCATTGAGCACGATGAAGAATCCGAGAATGAGCAGGCCGAAGCTCTTCAGGTCGTCCCAGGCGTCCAGGATCGAGCGGGACGGATCGGGCGTGACGACGATCGTCGCGCCATTGGCGAGATTCAGCCGAAACGCCCGCTGCTCCGGCTTGACCAGCCCGGTAAACCAGTCGGGCGCCCAGCGTCCCTGCTTGTACACCGAGGGCGGGGAGACATAGAGCAATACGTCGTTGCTGTCATAGTAGCGAATTTCGTTCGCGCGGACGCGTCCCACGTGGCGCAGGAAGGAAAGCAGCGCTTCGTTCCTGCCGTCGAGATGGTTCTGCGCCCCGGCGCTCGCGATGACCGTCTCCAGCAACTGTACCGTCACGCGCGTGCCGGCCTCGATCTCCTCGCGGATGGAGCGGCGCATATCGTCGACGATGATCTTGCCGGTTGCGATCGTAAAGATGACGATCATCAGCGTGATGGCAAGATTGAGTCGAAATCGCAGGCTCATGCGGTTCCCGGGTCCAGTCGGTGTCGAATATCGTCGGCGGCCGCCCGCAGCGCCTGCGCCAGCGCCGGCTGCGTTGCGGAGTGCCCGCCGCCTTCCACTATGCGTATCTCGGCGCCGGCCAGCCGGCGCGCGAGCGCAAATGCCGTGTGCGGCGGACAGACCATGTCGAGGCGCCCCTGGACGATGATGGTCGGCACCTTGGCCACTCGCCAGCAACCATCCAGCAGCGCGCCTTCGGCGAGAAAGCAGTGATTGAGGAGGTAGTGGAGCTGGACGCGGGCGCGCGCCAGCGCCGCTTGGTCGCCCTCGCCATTTGCCTGCGGTTGATTCCCTGAGCCGAGGGACATCGCTGCCTCTTCGTACGCCACCCACGCCCGCGCCGCCGTCACCGCCGCGCCGGGATCGGTGCCGGTAACCAGGGCATG
>DASRFY010000171.1:0-49465 GCA_035651315.1 Burkholderiales bacterium | reverse complement strand
TGGATGAGCGGTCTTCTCCAGCGTGCATGGCGACTTCAATCGGATGCAGCCAAACATGCCTCTCACAGCGAACAGCAGATTCGGTTCGACGCCGCTCCGGCACGGGGCAACGTCCACAAGGGTGCGGGCGTCGCGGCCGGTGAGCGCCATTGCCGAGCGGGACCCCGCGGGCGCCAGACGATCCGCAACGGCAGGGGAAACGGACCCGGGCAGAATCCCGCCCGACAGCCCGGATGCGTGGTCGGCGTTGCGTCTCGCCACGCGCCTGGAACTGCTCAGAAATACCCTGCAACCCACCCTGCACGTGCCGCTGGCCGTCGAGGGCCTCAATCTCTTTGCCAAGCTCGAGTACGTCAACCCGGTCGGCAGCATCAAGGACCGCTCCGCCTACTGGATCCTGAAGCGAGCGGCCGAGCGAGGCGAGATCTGCGAAAAGACGACGGTGATCGAGTCCTCCTCCGGGAACTTCGCCACCGCTCTCGCCGCCTTCTCTCGACTCGTCGGGCTGCGGTTCATCCCGGTCATCGACCCCAATATCTCCGGCACCTACGAGTCGTTTCTCAGGCGTACCTGCGCCACGGTGGTGAAGGTCGAAGAGCGCGACGACTCCGGCGGATTCCTGAAGACCCGTCTGCAGATGGTGAAGCACCTGTGCAGCACTATGCCGAACGCCTACTGGACGAACCAGTACGAAAACCTGGACGCCGTGGAGGCGCACTACGAGCTTACGGCGACCGAGATCTGCGCCGATTTCGACTCGCTGGATTATGTCTTCATCAGTGTCAGCACGGCGGGAACGATCGCCGGAGTCTCGCGCCGGCTCAAGGAACGCTATCCGAAAGTCCGGGTCATCGCCGTCGACAGCGAAGGCTCCGTGATCTTCGGCGGGGCGCCACGCACACGTCATATTCCCGGCATCGGGTCGAGCATCGTTCCGCCGCTGCTTTCGCATGCCAGGATCGACGACGTCGTCCTGATACCCGAGCGCGAGACCGTGCAGGCGTGCCGGGAACTCCTCACGAATCACGGACTGTTCGTGGGCGGCTCCAGCGGGACGGCGTTCGCGGCGGTCAAGCGGCTTGCAGCGAAGATGACAGGCTCCAGGCGGCCCACCGTGCTGTTCCTGTGCGCGGACCGCGGTACCCCATACGTCGAAACGGTGTTCGATCCGAAGTGGGCGGCCAGGCTCGAGTAGAGGATGCCGTGCACTTCGAGCTGTCGATCATCAACGGCAGGGCCGTGTCCGACATCATCCGCGCCAATCGGGATGAATGCATCGAGATCGTCCGCAAGGCGTATCTCGCGCACGCCGACGGATGTACCGTCAACCCCGATAGCTACTTCCTGCGCTTCCCCGAGAAGCCCGATTGCCGGATCATCGCGCTTCCGGCCTACCTCGGAAACGGCTTCGACGTGGCCGGGCTGAAGTGGATCGCCAGCTACCCTGCCAATATCCAGCGAGGCTTTCCGCGCGCCTCGGCGGTACTGGTCCTCAACAGCTACGACACGGGATATCCCTTTGCCATACTCGAAAGCTCGATCATCTCGGCCGCGCGAACAGCTGCGTCCGCCGCTCTGGCCGCGTACTGGCTGAACGGCCGTTCGCGCCGGGCGCATGCGCTGGGAATCGTGGGCACCGGGTTCATCGCCCGGTACGTCTACGAGTTTCTGATCGACACGGGCTGGACGATCGAGGAGGTGCGGTTATACGACCGCTCGCCCGTCGAGAGCGAGAGATTCAGGACCACGGCATACCGGCCAGGGCGTCACCGCATGGTCACGGTCGTCCCCGACGTTGCGCAACTGCTGAAGGCATGCGATCTGATCGTGTTCACGACCGTCGCCTCGGCGCCGCACGTCGCCGATGCCGGTCTCTTCGAGCACAATCCGCTGGTGCTGCACATCTCGCTTCGCGACCTTGCGCCCGAGATCCTGCTGCGGTCGCAGAACGTCGTGGATGACGTCGAGCACGTCATGAAGGCCGGCACCTCCCCCATCTCGCCGAGCAGCGGACGGGAAGCCGAAGCTTCGTGACGGGTACTCTTGCCGAGATCATGCTCGGACGCCGATCGGTGGATCGCAACCGGCCGATCATTTTCTCGCCCTTCGGCATGGGGATTCTCGACCTGGCGATTGGCAAGTGGGTGTACGACCGCGCGGTCGCCGCCGGGCAGGACTTGCGCCTTTCCGATTTTTTCTACGAGACCGTCCGATGAGCACGATCGCCGCAGAGTTACGCTCCCCTCTGGCGAGCGGCGCCGAGAGCATTCTTGCCGAGGTGCTGGCCGGCGTGCTGCGCGTGGAGCGCGTGCCGCCCGACAGCCACTTCTTCAACGAGCTGGGCGCCGATTCGCTGCAAATGGCTCATTTCTGCGCACGGGTGAGGAAGCGCGGGGACCTGCCGCCGGTTTCGATGAAGGACATCTACGCGCATCCGACGATCCGGAGGCTGGCGGCAGCGCTCGCGGACGTCGCGCCGGCGTCCGCCAAGCTGGCGGCCGCACCGGCGCTGGAGCTTCCTACTCCGACGAGCGCGCGCGAGTACGTCTTGTGCGGAGCGCTGCAGGCGCTGTTCTACCTCGGATATACGTACCTCGGCGTAGTCGCCGCCATCGAAGGCTACGAGTGGATGGTGGCGGGATCCGTCGGCGTCGAGAGTTACCTGCGACTGGTCCTTTTCGCCAGCGTGGCTTTCGTCGTCGTCTGCGCCGTTCCGATCGCGGCCAAGTGGTTGCTCGTCGGTCGCTGGAAGCCCGGGCAGATTCGCATCTGGAGCTTCGCCTACGTCCGCTTCTGGATCGTGAAGGCCCTGCTCCGGTCGAACCCCGGCGTCCACTTGTTCGTCGGTTCGCCCCTGTACGGGCTCTACCTGAGGGCGCTGGGCGCGAAGGTCGGGCCGCGGGTCGTGATCCTCTCGCGCAACATTCCCGTGTGTACCGATCTGCTCACGATCGGCGCAGGAACGGTGATCCGCAGGGAGTCGATCTTCCTCTGCTACCGGGCACAAGCGGGCCGAATCGAGATCGGACCGGTGACCCTCGGCCGTGACGTATTCGTCGGCGAAATGGCGGTGCTCGACATCAACACGTCCATCGGCGACGGGGCGCAGCTCGGCCACACCTCCGCGCTGCACAGCGGCCAGGCGGTACCGGCGGGCGAGCGTTGGCACGGATCCCCGGCGCGGCGCACGGAGGTGAACTACGTCAGAGTCGCGCCGGCGCGGTGCGGCAGGCTGCGCCGGGCCGCCTATGCCGCCCTTACCCTGATCGGGATTCTGTTCCTGTGCGCGCCGTTGCTGGAGGGGGGACTCGGTCTGCTGTTCCTCGCGGTGTCGTCGCTGGTCGAGGTGCTGGATCCGAGTGTGCACGCCGGCGCCGGGCTGACGGTGCGGGGGCTGTCCATCGAAGCCCTTGCCTTCTCGGTCGTCTTCTTCTTCGGCGGGATTCTTGTCGGCCTCCTGGCCGTGGGCATCGTTCCTCGCGTGTTGAGCCCGTTTATCAAGCCGGACACGGTCTATCCGCTTTATGGCTTCCACTACTCGGTGCATCGCGTGATCGCGGGGCTGGGCAGACTGAAGTTCTTCGTTGTCCTCTTCGGCGACAGCTCCTACATCGTCCACTTCCTGTGCTGGGTCGGCTATCGCCTGCATCCCGTCGTGCAGACCGGGTCGAATTTCGGCAGCGAGGTGATGACCTCGAATCCATCCCTGACTTCCGTCGGCAGCGGAACGATGGTCGCCGACGGGCTGAAGATGATCAATGACGAGATCTCGAGCACCTCGTTCCGCGTGTCCCGGGTGGCGATCGGGCGACACAGCTTCGTGGGCAACTACGTCACCTACCCTTCGGGAGGGAGGACGGGCGACAACTGCCTCCTCGCGATCAAGGCGATGGTTCCGCTCGACGGCAAGATTCGCGAAGGGGTGGGCTTGCTGGGATCGCCTCCCTTCGAGATTCCGCGCTCCGTCGAGCGCGACAGCCGGTTCGACCATCTTCGGGGAGGGGAGGCGCTCGCCCGCGGCCTTGCCGCAAAGAACCGGTTCAACCTTCGCACGATCGGAATTTTCCTGCTCACGCGGTGGCTGGGCGTCTTCCTGGTCACGATCATCGACGCGGCCGCCTTCGCGTTCTTTTACGACGTATATATGCACGCGATCATGGCCGCGCTCTTCGTGCTGAGTGTCGTTGCCGCCGCGATCTATTTCGCGTTGGTCGAGCGTTGCGCAGAAGCGATCGGGCCACCGCCGCCGGAGATTTGCTCCATCTACGATCGTGGTTTCTGGTGGGTCGAGCGCCTTTGGAAACTGCATCCCATTCATTTCTACCACATATTCGACGGCACACCATTCAAGAACGTGATCTTGCGGCTGATCGGTGTTCGGGTCGGCAAAAGGGTGTTCGACGACGGCGCCTTCATCTCGGAGCCGACCCTGACCGCCCTCGGGGACGAGTGCGTTCTCAATTACCGAAGCATGATCCAGTGCGAATCGCAGGAGGACGGCACTTACAAATCCGGACGGAGCACGCTCGGCGCCGGTTGCACGCTCGGGGTCGGCGCCTTCGTCCTCTACGGCGTGACGATGGGAGACGGCTCGACGCTCGAGGCCGACTCCTTCCTCATGAAGGGAGAGGACGTGCCGGCGCGCGCGCGGTGGGGCGGAAACCCGGCGAGGGAGATCTGAGATGAGCGACGTCGCGTTGCAGGACCGGGACACCGCGACCGAGCGCGGGCGGGAGTTCTGGCGCGCGATGCTTCTTGCCGGGGGATTTACTGCGCTCCCGCGCTGGACCCTCAACCCTGTACCCGGCGTCGGCGAACACGAGGCGACGATCCCCGGTGACCTCGTGGCGGCGCTGCGCCGGTTGGCGAACGAGCTCTCGGTGCCGCTCAGCTCGGTGCTGTTGACCGCGCACGCCAAGGTGCTCGGCGCGCTTTCGGGCGAGCGCGAGGTGACCACCGGCTACGCCGTGAGGGCGCGTTTGCCGTTGCCGTTCCGGATGGCGATCGAAGCCCGCTCGTGGCGGGATGTGCTGCGGGAGACCGCTCGAGCCGAGTCGGAACTGCTGTCGCACCAGGATCTTCCTTTCGACGATTTGAGACGCGAGCTGGGTGTCACCGAGAGGTTGTTCGAGGTCGTGTTCGAACCGACCCCGGGCGACGGCGGGGAGCCGGCTGCGGCTGATGGAAACGTACTGTGGGTCGGCTTTGCGAAACGTGACGGGCTCGCGTTGCGATTGCGTTACAGGACGGACGTGCTCGACACGGATTGCGCCGCCAGGATCGCCGGCTATTACCTCGCCGCGTTGGCGCTGATCGCGACCGGTCCAGACGCCGAGCACGCACGACAGAGCCTGCTGTCGGCCGAGGAGCTGCGTTTCCAGCGTCATGGCCTCGCCGGACCGCAGCGCACGCTGCCGGGCGGCCGGGTTCACGAGCTGTTCGAGGAGCGAGTGCGGACGCACCCGGACGCCATCGCAGCCGTGCACGGAGGTAGACAGCGCACATACCGACAGCTCAATGCTCTTGCCAACCGGCTGGCACGAGCGCTGTTGGCGCGCGGGCTCACCCGCGAAGGCGTCGTTGCCGTGGTGACCGGGCGTAACCTGGACTGGATGACCGCCGTGCTCGCGATCTTCAAGGCCGGCGGAGCGTACCTGCCCATCGAGCCGCATTTCCCGGCCGACCGCGTCGCGAGGATGCTGTCCCGGTCCGATTGCCGGCTCGTGCTGACCGAACGCGGCAGCACCGCGACGCTCGACCAGGCGCTCGATTCGCTTTCCGCGATCCAGAGGTTGTTCATCGACGCGGCATACGAGGAGGAACATCCCGACGGCAATCTCGGGGTCGAAGTCGCTTCCAGCCAGCTCGCGTACATCTACTTCACCTCCGGGTCGACCGGTGAGCCCAAAGGGGCGATGTGCGAGCACGCGGGGATGCTCAACCATCTTTTCGCCAAAATCGACGACTTGGAGCTCGGCGAGGGAACCGTGGTGGCGCAGACCGCGCCGCAGTGCTTCGATATCTCGCTATGGCAACTGCTTTCCGCGCTCCTGGTCGGTGGACGGACGCTGCTGATCGAGCAGGAGCGCATCCTGGACGCCAAGGCTTTCATCGACAGGATCGTCGACGGCAGGGTCAACGTAGTTCAAGTCGTGCCCTCCTACCTCGAAGTCATCCTGACTTTTCTCGAACAGCATCCCCGCGAGCTGCCAGACCTGCGCTACGTGTCGGTCACGGGTGAGGCGCTGAAGAAGGAGCTGACGCAGCGCTGGTTCGCAGTCCAGCCCGGGATCAAGCTGGTGAATGCGTACGGGCTGACCGAGACCTCCGACGACACCAATCACGAAGTCATGGACCGCGCGCCGCGCCGGGATCGAGTACCGCTCGGCCGCCCCATCAACAATGTGCACATCTACGTCGTCGACGAGAACCTGTCGCCGGTGCCGCTCGGGGCGCCCGGCGAAATCGTGTTCTCCGGAATATGCGTCGGCCGCGGGTACGTCAACGATCCCGGGCGCACGCGACAAGCGTTTCTCGCGGACCCGCACCGCGAAGGCGAGCGGCTGTACCGGAGCGGAGACTATGGCCGCTGGCTGCCCGAAGGCAAGTTGGAGTATCTCGGCCGCCGGGATGCGCAGGTCAAGATCAGCGGCTTCCGGATCGAGATCGGCGAGATCGAGAACACGCTCCTGCGCTTGCCTGGCGTGCGCGAGGGCGCGGTCGTGGTCGCCGAGCGGGCCGACCGCAGCAAGCAACTGGTGGCCTTCTACTCCGGGGATCGGCCATCCGATGTCAACGCGCTGAGGGATCAGCTCGGTGAGTCGCTTCCCAGGTACATGGTTCCATCGGTGTTTCATTGGCGGAGAAGTCTGCCGTTGACCGACAACGGCAAGATCGACAGGAAGGCCTTGACGGCGCTTGCCGGAGCGCTTGCAGTTGGCGAGCAGGACCGCGACCCGCCGGGTACGGCGACGGAGCAACGGCTGGCGGCTGCGTGGGCAAAGGTTCTCGGCATCCCGAAGGACCGGATCGGCCGACGGGATCAATTCTTTGAACTGGGCGGCACGTCGCTGTCGGCACTGAGGCTGGCGATCGCGCTGGACCGCGCGGTGTCCGTCAAGGACCTCGCCGAACACCCGACACTCGCCGATCTGGCCGCGCTGGTCGACGAACGGTCTTTGCACCGCCCGCAACGAAGTCCGGAACGGTCGGCCTCGTCTTGAGCAGCGGATGTTGAAAAGAGAACCCGAAATGTCGTCCTCATCCGCGATGTCGCTCACCGCGTCGCCGACCTCACCGCTCGAGGTGGAAGTGCATCCGGGGAAGCCGCCGGTACTTCGGGTCGACGCAACCGACGATGCGCCACGCTGGGCCGCCGGGCGCCGGGACGTGCTGCGTGCCGCCGTCGTCGAACACGGTTCGCTTCTCGTTCGCGGTCTGAGGTTTCGCGACTCGGCGGAGATCGAAGCCGTCTTTCGGCAGCTCGCCAGTCTGATGGTCGAGAGGGAGGCCTTCGCGTCCCGAAAGCGCTACTCCAATGGCCTGTACTCCTCATCGAAGTGGCCGCCCAACCAGCCCATGTGCATGCACCACGAACTCAGCTATGCGCTCGAGTGCCCCAGCCTCATGCTGTTCGCGTGCCTCACCGCGCCGAGCGACGGCGGCGCGACCCCGCTGGCCGACTCGACGACCATCCTCCAGGCGCTGCCCGCCGAATTGATCGACCGCTTCGAGCGGGTGGGCTGGCTGCTGATCCGCAACTACAACGACGAGATCGGGGCGTCGATCGCTGAAGCATTCGGAACCGACGACCGCCGCGCCGTCGAGAGTTACTGCCGTGCGAATGCGATCAAGTTCGAGTGGCGGTCCAACGGCGCTCTGCGCACCTGGCAGCACCGCAGCGCCGTCGTACGTCACCCGCGCACCGGGCAGCGATGCTGGTTCAATCAGGCCGCATTCCTCAACGAGTGGACGATGGATGGCGAGCTACGCGAGTACCTTATCGACATCTACGGCGAAGACGGCTTGCCGTTCAACACCCGCTTCGGAGACGGCGACCCGATCGGCGCGGAAGTCGTGCAGGTGATCAACGAGGTCTACGACGCAAACGCCGTACGCGAGCGGTGGCAGGCGGGCGACCTGATGCTGGTGGACAATATCCGCGTCGCGCACGGCAGGGAGCGGTTCGAGGGGCCGCGCGAAGTGCTCGTTGCGATGGCCGACCCGGTGAACCTGGCGGAGTGCTCGCCGACCATCGCGGCGGGCGTCACATGACGGCCACCGCTTCCACGCCAACGGGGTCCGGGATGTCCGGGCCGATCTCCGCTACCCACGTTCCGCAGGCGCTGTCGGTTGGCGCCGACCACGGCCTCACGCCATCACCGGCGGGCGCCATTCGACTGGCATCCAACGAAGTGCACTGTTGGTGCGTCAGTCTGGATGTGCCGCCTCGAACATGCGCGCGCCTGTATGCGACCCTCTCTCTTGACGAGCGCAATCGGAGCGCACGCTTTCGCTTCGGCAGCGATCGGCGGCGTTTCATTGTCGCGCACGGGGTGCTGCGTGACCTCCTGGCGCGCTATCTCCAGACCCGACCGGGCAGAATAAGCTATGTCTACAACGCTTTCGGCAAGCCCGACCTCAGCCCTGAATTCGGCGGCCGCCTTAAATTCAATCTCGCTCACTCAAACGGTCTTGCCCTCATCGCGATCGCCTCCCACTCCAACATCGGCGTCGATGTCGAATGCATCTCGGCACAACCTGACCATTCCGAAATCGCGCGGTGCTTCTTCGCGGGCGAGGAAATCGACCAATTGAACGCTCTCCCGAGCCATCTCTACGCCAAGGGCTTTTTCAGTTGCTGGACCAAGAAGGAGGCTTACCTGAAAGCCCGTGGCGATGGGCTCGCGATACCGTTGAACAGCTTTTCCGTTCCCCTGACCATCGATCCTGCGGATGATCCCGGGACCCTTTATATAGCCTCGAACGAAATCGTTCCCGGGAAGCGTTGGTCGTTATATACGCTGCAACCTGCTCCGGGCTATATCGGGGCACTGGCCATTGAGGGAAGTGGCTTGCTCTTGGCACATCGGCAATGGAAGACTGCGTCAGGGCCGAGGTGAAAAGGCGCTCGGTTCGCCTGGCCATGCAACCCGGAACCGGAGCCGCGGAGCCGGGGTCACGCCGGGGTCAGATCTTGCCTTGTGGGTCAAGAGACGGGGGTCAGATCTTGCCTTGGGTCAAGAGCCGCAAGAGACGGGGTCAGATCTTGCCTTGTGCATCCCGTTACGAACTGGGGTCAGAAGTCTTGCCCTGTGCATTTCGCTACGTCTCTTCCCGGTTGACGATGCGACTGATCGTCGAATAGTGCAAGTCCACCGCTCGGCCGATTTCGGACAGGCTGTAGCCGTGTTCGAGATGCGCTTGCCGGATCGCTTCATTGCGCAGCTCGAGCGAGGCAAGCGTGCGCGCACCGAACAGCCTTGCCAGCGGCGGCCGGCTCGCAAAGCGCTGCCGGCGCGGTATTTCCTTGAGCGGGTGCTTGTCCCGCAGCGCCTGCTGCAGGCGCTTAACGAACCGCTCGCTGCCAAGCAGTACCTGTCCTTGGACCTGTTCCCAAGGTGACGACTGTCCCAGGCCTTGGGCGACAAACGCGCTGTATTTGCGCTGGGCAGCGGGGCGTTGCTGGCCAAACTGCGAGAGCAGCCAGTCCGCGGTCAGGAAGCCAGGCACTGGGGCGAGCCCGGCTGTTGCCCGATAGCTCGACCAGCGGTAGCTGTCGGGTTTGCGAGTGGTCTTGGCGCGCACCGGGTTGAGCACCACGTAGCGGCACAGCTCCAGCAGGTAGCTCTCGCGCTCCACCAGGATGGCCTTGAAGCGGCCCTGAAGAACATGGCCCACGCGCCCGTGGCGGCGGTTGAAGGCCTGGGTGTAGACGCCGTTCAACTGGCGCATGGCCTTGGACAGATTCGCCTCCGGGGTCTCCAGGACCAGATGGAAGTGGTTGTCCATCAGGCAGTAGGCATGCAGCAGCAGATGAAAGCGGTCGACGACCCGCTCCAGCACACCGAGCAACAAGTATCGATCCTCGTCATCGAGGAAGATGTCCTGCCGGGCGTTGCCGCGGGCGGTCACGTGATAGAGCGCGCCGGGGAATTCGATGCGCAGCGGTCGGGCCATGCCGCGAGATTAGGCCAGCCGGGCGCACAGTACAAGATCTGACCCCCAATTGTGCAATTGTGGGACCCCCCAATTGTGTGACACCCGATTGTAGGCTTGGGAACGGATGGCGGGTGTAGCCGTTTCTGCCGTCCGCGGCCGCGTCAACCCCGGTAGCGCAGCGCGTCGACCAGCAGCGCAAAGGCCGCCGAGGGCTGGCGTCGGCTCGGGTAGTAGAGGTGGTATCCGGAATACGGGGGGCACCAGTCCTCGAGCACCCGCTGGAGTCGACCCTCGGCAAGATGGGGCTGCGCCAGGTTCTCCGGCACATAGGCCAGGCCCAATCCGGTCACGGCCGCATTGAGCATCTGGCCCGCGCTGTGTAAGACGAGCTGCCCGTCCACTCGGACCTTCAACTCGCGCTTGCCTTTCTCGAATTCCCAGGCGTACAGCGCGCCATAGGTCGGCAGGCGCAGATTGATGCAGTTGTGATCGGTCAGGTCCTGCGGTTTCTTTGGCGGGGATCGCTTCGCGAAATACGACGGGGCGCCGACCACGGCCATGCGCATGTCCGGCCCGATACGCACTGCGATCATGTCCTTCGCCACCTGCTCGCCGAATCGCACGCCCGCGTCAATGCGTTGCGCAACGATGTCGGTCAGGCCGTAGTCGATCACGATCTCAACCTTGATGTCCGGATACTCCGGCAGGAATTTCCCAAGTTTCGGCAAGAGGATCGTGTCGGCCGCATTCTCGGTCGCCGTGATCCGGATGGTGCCCGCAGGCTTGTCCCGAAGCTCGCCGAGCGCATCCAGCTCAGCCTCGATTTCCTCCAGGCGCGGGCCCACCGTGTGAATCAGGCGTTCGCCCGGTTCTGTTGGCGAGACTCTGCGCGTAGTGCGGGTCAGCAGCCGAACGCCAAGCCGTTCCTCCAGTCCACGGACGGTGTGGCTCAGCGCCGATTGAGACACCCCGAGCTTCGCCGCCGCCCGGGTGAAGCTCCGCTCGCGCGCGACAGCAAGAAAGGCGAGGAGATCGTTGAGGTCTTGCCTCGGCATTCATGAATCCAGCTTATAAGTCCGTGTGCATTTTACCGTCTAGTCGCATGCCATCGCACCCACTAGAGTTCGCAACCGCGGGTCGGGCAGCGATGCCCGGCCTAATGATTCCAGTTCCCCAACTATCTGACAGAAGGAAATGACACCATGAATCGCAAATTGCTTGCTATCGCCCTGGCCGCGGCGTTCGCCGCCCCCGCGCTTGCCGAAACCGGTGTTGGCATCGGCCGGATCGACAACGTCACCAATGTTTATGGCCGCGCCAGCGTGCCCACCGTCAAGGTCAGCGGCACGGTTGTGTACAGGCAGCCGGACGTCAATATTGCCGGCCGCAATGCCGCTCCTGCCGGGGAGGGCAAGACGGTTATCACCGACTTGCCCGACGCGAACGACGGTTTCGGCCGGTCGTAACAAGCAGGTCCGTCGCGGACCGGTTGGCGTCCCGCTCTCTCCCCAACTCCTTTGGGCGCGGCCGGTCCAGGCGCCAGCGCAACGCGAGCTGATCGAACCCAGCGCGCGTTTTCTTTTTCGGTTACCCGGCTGCACCGCCAATGGCCACAGTTATCGACGCCCCCCGGACTTCTTCGACCATGGATAAGTACGAGGACCAGGAGTCACACCGCATGGTCGGACAAGGCGGCTCGGTCGCGAGGCTGCTCCCGATCATGGGGGTGGTGTTCATCGCGTTCCTCGTCATCGGCATCGCGCTGCCGGTGCTGCCGCTGCACGTGCACCAAGGCCTCGGGCTCGGCACCTTCGCGGTCGGACTGATCGCCGGCAGCCAGTTCGCGGTGGCGCTCGTCTCGCGGCCGTGGGCGGGACGGGATTCGGACTTGCGCGGCGCCAAGCGCGCTGTCGTCACCGGCCTGATCCTCTCCGCCGCGGCCGGACTGCTTTACCTGTCGTCGCTGCGCTTCGTGAGCGCCCCGGAAATCTCGGCGGCGATTCTGCTCCTCGGCCGGGCGGTGCTCGGTGCAGGGGAGAGCTTCATCATCACCGGCGCGCAGACCTGGGGGATGGCGCTCGCGGGACCGCAGAACACCGGCAGGGTGCTCGCCTGGATGGGGACCGCGATGTACGCCGCCTTCGCTCTCGGCGCGCCGGTGGGCACGACTCTGTACGAGGGCTACGGCTTTACGGCGATCGCACTCGTGACCGCGCTGCTCCCGCTTGCCACACTGCTTCTCGCCGCGCCGGTTCGTGGCGCCGCGCCGACGGCGCGCGTGCGGCCTTCGTTCGTCAGGGTCATCGCCGCCGTGTGGATGCCAGGAGTCGGCCTTGCGCTCTCCAGCATCGGCTTCGGCGCCATGATCGCGTTCGTTGCGCTGCTCTTCGCCGCACGCGGATGGACGGTCTGGCCCGCCTTCACCGTGTTCGCGGTCGCTTTCATCCTGGCGCGCGTGTTCTTCGGTCATCTGGCGGACAGGGTCGGCGGCGCCCGGGTTGCGCTTGCCTGCGTGGCGATCGAAGCGGTCGGACAAGGATTGATCTCGGCGGCGCCATGGTCCGCACTGGCGCTGGTCGGCGCGGCACTCACCGGCGCGGGCTACTCGCTCGTCTACCCCGGTTTCGGCGTCGAAGCGGTGCGGCGCGCGCCGGCGGAGAGCCGGGGTCTCGCCACCGGCGCCTACACCGCGTTTCTCGACTTGACGCTCGGCGTGGGCAGCCCGGCGCTGGGACTGATCGGCAATGTGGCCGGGCTGGGCGCGGTGTTCGTCGTCAGCATGCTCGTGGTGGCCTGCGCCGCGCCGATCGCGATGCGGCTGCGGAATACACCGGCGCTTTCTGGCGCGGCCGTCGCCGTGCAAGGGGCTCGGAGCTGAACGCAGTTCCGCGCGCGGCGAAGATGAAGGGAGTGCGAAGTGAAACTTTTCCCGGCGACGATCGCGTCGCTGCTTCTTTTGATCGCTTCATCCGCGGCCAAGGCGGAATCGCCGAAGGCCGAGTCTGGAGGAAAACCGATGGCATCGCTTGACGACACACGCTCGGCCGCCCCGGCGCTCGACAAGTACACGCAAGGCGTGCTTGTCGGCGAGCTGTGGAAGCGGCCCGGCCTCTCGCCGCGCGACCGCAGCATCGTCACGCTCGCGGCGCTGATCGCGCGCAACCAGGCGGTCGAGATGGCGCATTACCTGAACCTCGCACTCGACAACGGCGTCAAACCGCGGGAGGTCTCCGAGATCATCACGCATCTCGCGTTCTACTCCGGCTGGTCGAATGCGATGTCGGCGGCGGCGGTCGCCAAAGAGGTCTTCGCACGGCGCGGCATCGGCGCGGCATCGGCGCGGATCAGTTGCCCGCGGCTTCTCCCCGGCTTCTGCCGCTCGACGAGGCCGCCGAGGCGGAGCGCGCGTCGCGCGTGGGACAGCAGTTCGGCAGCGTGGCGCCCGGGATCGTGCAGTACACCACCAGCGTTCTGTTCCGCGACCTGTGGCTGCGTCCGGATCTGGCGCCGCGGGATCGGAGTCTGGTCACGGTCGCTGCGCTCATCGCCAACGGCCAGGTAGCCCAGATTCCCTATCACCTGAATCGCGCGATGGACAACGGCCTCACGCAGGCGGAGGCGGGTGAAGTCGTCACGCATCTTGCCTTCTATGCCGGCTGGCCCAATGCCTTTTCGGCGCTGCCGGTGTTCAAGGAAGTCATAGAGAAGCGTTCCCGGTGAGGAGAGAACGATGCCCCACGTCGTTGTGACGCACACCGGATGGTGGCAGTCGCCGAGGTTGATGGCCAGGAAGTCGAGCATGCGGATGCTGGCCGGATACGTCGCCCTGGCGTTGTCGCTGGCGCTTTCCCAGCCCGCAGCCGGCGCAGGGGATCGCGCGGCCGAAAAGGGGCCTGCGACAGGGGTATCTGCAGTATCGAGCCGGGAGACAAGCAACATGAGGATTCGTCTGACGATCAACGGCACGGCCATCACCGCGAGCCTGAACGACAACGCAACGGCCAGGGACTTTCTTTCCCTGCTACCGCTGACGCTGACCCTCGAAGATTACGCTGCGACCGAAAAGATCGCCTATCTGCCAAGGAAGCTATCCACGGCAGGCGCCCCCGCCGGCTTCGATCCCTCGATCGGCGACATCACCTACTACGCGCCGTGGGGGAACCTGGCGATCTTCCACAAGGACTTCGGCTATTCCGAGGGGCTCGTCCACCTGGGCCGGATCGACTCCGGCATCGAAGCCCTCAAGGTGCGCGGTGCGCTGAAGGCGACGATCGAGCGCATCGAGAAGTGAGGAATCCGCAATGAACTGGTCGCCAGACGAACTGCGCAGGATCGCCGAGGCCGACGACCTGCACATCGCGCCGTTGCGCGAGGACGGGGTGACCTACGGCACGCCGACCTGGATCTGGTCGGTCGCGGTCGGCGACGCGCTTTACGTGCGCGCCTACAACGGGCGGAACTCCCGCTGGTATCAGGCCGCGGTGCGGCAGAAGGCGGGGCGCATCGTCGCCGCCGGCATGACGAAGGAAGTGTGCTTCGAGCCGGTCGAGGGACCGATCAACGAGCTCATAGACGAGGCGTACCGGAAGAAATACCACGGCAACCCCTACCTCCGCTCGATGATCGGCGCCCGCGCCCGCTCTGCGACCGTCAAGGTCATGCCGCGCGAAACCGCTGCCTGAGCATCGAACAGAAACTGCGTCAAATCGGAAAGGGAAGTCTGCTATGGAGATCAAACGAAACGGTTCACAGCCTTCCGCCAGAGGGCCGGCCGAGTGTTTCACCGGCAACGTGCGCGTGGATCCGCTGTTCAACGCGCCCGATCCGGCGCGCGCGAGCGGCGCGCTCGTCACCTTCGAGCCGGGCGCCCGCTCCAACTGGCACACGCACCCGCTCGGCCAGACGCTCATCGTCACCTCGGGCCTCGGCTGGACGCAGTGCTGGGGTGGGCCGATCGAGGTCATCCGCCCGGGCGACGTGGTCTGGTGTCCGCCCGGCGTGAAGCACTGGCACGGAGCGGCGCCGACCACCGCGATGTCGCACATCGCGATCCAGGAACGCGACGCCCAGCGCAATGTCGTGAGCTGGATGGAACGGGTGACCGACGAGCAATACCTCGCCGGCTGCCAATCCGAGTAATCGCAAGCAGGAGGCAAGCACCATGCGCGCAACCGTCATGTATAAAGCGGGCGACGTCCGCATCGAAAACGTCCCCGACGCCACCATCATCAATTCAACCGACGCGGTGATCCGCGTCACCCGCGCCTGCATCTGCGGCAGCGACCTCTGGCCGTACAAGGAGCTGCCGGCGACAGAACCGGGCCGCCCGATGGGCCACGAGGCGATCGGCGTCGTCGAGGCCATCGGCCGCGAAGTCCGCAAGGTGAAAGCCGGCGATCTCGTGGTGATGCCCTTCGCCTACTCCGACGGCAGCTGCGAGTTCTGCCACGAAGGGCTGCAAACCTCGTGCGTGCACGGCGGCTTCTTCGGGGTTGGTGTCGTGGGCGGAGCACAGGCCGAAGCGCTGCGCGTGCCGCAGGCGGACGGCACGCTCTTTTCTCTGCCCGTGCGCGAAGACGACGCGCTGATGCCGTCGCTTCTCACGCTCTCGGACGTGATGGGCACCGGCCATCACGCCGCGCGCGCGGCGCGGGTGAGCCGCGGCAAGAAGGTCGCCGTCATCGGCGACGGCGCGGTGGGCCTCTGCGGCGTGATCGCCGCGAAGCGCCTCGGCGCGGAGCAGATCATCCTGCTCGGTCGCCATCCGGACCGGATCGCACTCGCCAAAGCGTTCGGCACCACCGACATCGTGACCGAGCGGGCCGATGCGGCGGTCGAGCGCGTGCGCGCGCTGACCGGCGGCCATGGGGTGCACTCGGTGCTCGAGTGCGTGGGCACCGGCGACGCGATGCTCACCGCCATCGGCATCTGCCGCGCGGGCGGGGCGGTCGGTCGCGTCGGCGTTCCGCACTACGAGGGGATCCCCGCCGCACGGCCCGCGTTCTACAACAACGTCGCCGTGAGCGGCGGCCCGGCGCCGGTGCGCGCCTACATCGAAGAGCTGCTGCCCGACATCCTCGAAGGGCGCATCCAGCCCGGCCGCGTGTTCGACCGCGTCGTCGGCCTCGATGGTGTTCCCGACGGCTACCGCGCGATGAACGAGCGCACGGCGCTCAAGGTGATGATCAGGTTCTGAAGCAGGAGGCAAAGATGCAAAAGCGCAAACTGGGTAAGAGCAATCTCGAGGTTTCCGCGATCGGATTGGGCTGCATGGGAATGAGCTTCTCCTTCCCGCCTTTTCCAGACCGACGTCATTGATCTCTACTACCAGCACAGCGTTGATCCCAGCGTGCCGATCGAGGACGTGGCCGGAACGGTGAAGGAGCTGATCCGCGAAGGCGAGGTGAAGCGCTTCGGCCTTTCGGAGGCCGGCGTGAAAACGATCCGCCGCGCGCACGCCGTCCAGCCGGTCACGGCGGTGCAGAGCGAGTATTTGCTGTGGTGGAGACGTCCGGAAGAGGAGTTACTGCCGATGCTCGAGGAACTCGGCATCGGGTTTGTTCCATTCAGTCCTCTTGGCAAAGGTTTCCTCACGGGAAAGATTGATGAGAACACGAAGTTCGACGGTTCCGACTTCCGCAATATTGTTCCTCGCTTCACCCCGGAGGCTCGCAAGGCGAATCGGGCTTTGGTCGATCTGTTGGCGAGGATTGCTGCTCGGAAGAAGGCGACACCTGCTCAGATAGCGCTTGCCTGGCTGCTTGCCCAGAAGCCATGGATCGTTCCGATTCCGGGGACCACGGAGCTTGCGCGCCTGGAGGAGAACATCGGAGCGGTTGCCGTCGAACTGACGACCGGGGACCTGCGCGAGATCGACAGCGCCGCGTCGAAGATCTCGATCCAGGGGGCGCGGTACCCCGAAGAGCTGGAGAAAAGGACTGGTCTGTGAAATGCCGTCATGGCCAACAGGAGTCAAGCTATGAGCAATAACATCGAAGGAAAGATCGTAGTCATTACGGGCGCGAGCAGCGGCAACGGCGAGGCGACCGCTCGGTTTCTCTCCGCGCAGGGCGCAAGCGTCGTGCTGGGTGCGCGGCGAGCCGATCGCATCCGGTCATTGGCAGGCGAGCTGACCGGCCGTGGCGGAAAGGCGCTGGCCGTAGCTACAGACGTCACCCACTATGACCAGGTGAAGAGATTGGTCGATGAAGCCGTACGGACATACGGGCGTGTCGACGTGATGATCAACAACGCCGGGCTGATGCCGCTGGCGCCGCTCGAGCGCCTCAAGATCGACGACTGGAACCGTGCGATCGATGTAAACATCAAGGGCGTACTCTACGGTATCGCTGCGGCGCTGCCATACATGAAGCAGCGGAAAGCCGGGCACATCATCAATGTCTCATCGGTCGCCGGCCACAAGGTCCGGCCGGGCAATGCCGTCTACGCCGCGACCAAGCATGCGGTGCGCGCGCTGTCCGAGGGGCTGCGCATGGAAGTAAAGCCGTACAACATCCGTACCACGGTGATCTCGCCGGGCGCGGTCGCCACCGAACTGGTCAACAGCATAACCGAGCCCGATATCGCGGAAAGCACCCGCAAATTCGTGGCGGAGGTGGCGATCCCTGCCGACTCGTTCGCGCGGGCGGTTGCCTTTGCCATTAGTCAGCCAGACGAGATGGACGTGAACGAAATCCTCTTTCGGCCCACGCGTCAGGAGCTGTAAGCCATGCGAGTCGGCATTCTGGGTTCGGGTTTGATGGGCGGCAAGCTCGGAACGATCTTCGCGCGAGCCGCACATGAGGTGGTATTCAGCTATGCCCGCAGCGAGCAGAAGCTCAAGAGGCTTGCGCGGGATGCCAAGGGCAAAGCGCGGCCCGGCACGCCGCGTGAGGCCGCGCAGGAAGCCGACGCCGTATTGCTGGCCGTGCACTGGTCGCGGATAGACGACGTGCTGAGGCAGGCGGGCGATTTGTCGGGCAAGGTGGTCGTGACCTGCTCGCTGCCGATGAACGATGACAACACCGAACTCGTCGTGGCCCACACCTCGTCAGGCGCGGAGGAACTCGCAAGGAGGATTCCCAAGGCTCGGGTCGTGTCCACATTCAACACCGTGCCCAGTGAAGTGCTTTTCGGCGTGCACGAAGCCAGGCGCAAGGCCAGCCGACCGAGCCTGGTGTATTGCGGCGACGATTCGCGCAGCAAACGCGTCGCCGCCGAGCTGATCCGCGATGCGGGGTTTGACCCGGTGGATGCGGGGCCTCTGCGGATTGCCCGATACACCGAGCCGTTCGCGCTGCTCGTCGCCCAGCTCGCGTATGAAGGAAAAGGCGGCCCGGAACTGGCGTACCGCTTCGAGCGGTTCGGGAGATAGCGTCCGTGCTTGCCCGCAGCGGTCACGTAACGAGATTGGTCGGCGCAGCGGTGCAGACATTCTGGACGTCGATGTCATAACATGATCGGCGACGCAGGGATGATCGCGAACTCGCCACGCTAGCGCCTCATGATCGACGATTGTTCCGCTCGAATACTCTGACGCTTGACGGGGCAGAGCTTCCACAGACCTCTCCAGCCTCGGGACGACCCGAGAGAATCGACATCGGGGCAATGAGGGAACTCGAACAACTCCTTGGTTTGTTCGTCGCGGCCGTGATCCTGGCGGCCGCGGCGCGCCGCGTCGGAGCGCCTTATCCAGTATTTTTGGCGCTCGGCGGCGCGCTGCTGGCATTTCTTCCCGGCGCGCCTTCGTTCACGGTTCCTCCCGAACTTGCGCTGGCGCTCTTCGTCGCACCCGTACTGCTCGATGCGGCTTACGACGCGTCGCTCCGAGATCTGAAGGACAACTGGGCGCCGGTGACCAGCTTGGTCGTATTCGCGGTAGGGTTCACGACCGCAGCGGTTGCCGTCGTCGCCCACAGCCTCATACCGACGATGCCATGGGCGGCGGCGATCGCGCTTGGTGCGATCGTCGCCCCGCCCGACGCCGTTGCCGCAACCGCCGTGCTGCGCCAGTTGCGTCCGCCCCATCGCCTGCTGACGATCCTCGAAGGCGAGAGCCTGCTGAATGATGCGAGCGCGCTCCTGATCTACCGCCTCGCCGTCGGAGCCGCAGCGGCCAGCGGTTTCTCCATTGCCGCAGTTGCCCCGGCTTTTCTGGTTGCCGTGACCGGCAGCGTGGTAATAGGCCCGGCGCTTGGGTGGCTTAACCTCCGGTTGATGGAACGGGTGCATCACGTGCCCACCGCCGTCATTCTTCAGTTCGTGACCACGTTTGGCGTGTGGATGCTCGCCGAACACGTCGGGCTCTCAGGCGTATTGACGACGGTGTGCTACGCCATCGCACTGGCGCGGACCGCGCCGGAGCGAGTTCCCGCGAGGATGCGCATACCCTCGTATGCCGTGTGGGAGACCGTCGTGTTCGCGCTGAACATCCTGGCTTTCATCGTCATCGGCCTGCAGATTCGGCCGATTCTCGAGAGCTTGGGGGCGGCCGACCGAATGCAGTACTTCGTCATTGCCGGCGTGGTCGTGCTGACCGTGATCGTCGTGCGCCTCGCCTGGCACATGTCCTTCAATGGAGCCCTCCGGTGGCGCGACCGCCGGTACGGTTTTCATCCGCCGCGACCGATGCTGCGGCCAAGCATCGGGAGCGGCTTGATCATTTCCTGGGCCGGCATGCGGGGCATCGTCTCCCTCGCCGCCGCGATGGCGCTTCCACCGGCATTTCCCTATCGCGATCTCATCGTGCTGACAGCGTTCTCGGTCGTCCTTGGGACGCTGGTGATCCAGGGACTGACGCTCAAGCCTCTCTTGCGCGTGCTCGATTTGCACGACGATGATCCAGTCGGGCGGGAACTGATTGCGGCGCGCGAACGCGCGTTGCGTACGGCACTGGAAAGCCTGGCCCATGAGCGATCGCCGGTCGCACAGCTCGTCCGGAAGGAGTTCACGTCACGCCTGGCATACGGACGGGAAGATGCCGACGCGGGCAATGCGGCGCGCTCCGCGCACAGCGAACTCTATCGTGGAGCCCTCCGGGCGGCCCGACAGGCCGTTTTCGCAATGCGCGCCAACGAAGAGATCGGTGACGATGCCTTTCATCGGATGGAAGAAGAACTGGACTGGCTCGAGATGGCAGGCGGCGGGAAAGCGGAATAACAGCTTGCCTTGACAGCCTGGTTGTGACGTCCAGGGAGCGGCGGTACGAAAAACCAAAGACAGGCCAGCGAACCTTTGTTCCGACCGCCCGCGCACCAGTCAGGCGAACACAAGTTCGGAGCCGGACGCGGGCACGGCAACGCTCGATCCGCTCCGCCCGTCGGCGCGCAGCGCTACCGCGCGTGGACCGCGAGCTGGCTCCGGGAGGCCCACTCGACCAGAAAATCGACGAACGCCCGCACCCGCGGCCTCAGGTTCCGGTTCTGCGGATACATCACCGACACCGGCGGGCTCTCGACCTGGAATTCGGTCAGCACCGCTCGTAACTGACGGGCGCGGATGGCCGCGGCCGTCACGTAACTCGAGATCTGAATCAGCGCCGTTCCGGCCAGGGCCGCCTCGACGAGTGCCTCGGCGTGGTCCACGGATAGATTGCCCGACACGCCCACGCTGAAGCGCTTTCCGCCGCGCTGAAATTTCCACTCCTGGGCGCGACCCGTGCTCGGGACGACGAAAGTCACGTAGTTGTAATGCGCGAGGTCCTCGGGCGTGTGCGGGACGCCGTGCTTCCTGAGATAGGACGGCGCGGCGCAGGTGGTGAGCACGCCCGCGGCGAGAGGGCGCGCCACCAGCCGGGAATCAGGCGGCCTTCCCATGCGCACGGCGACATCGTAGCCCTCCTCGATGAGATCCACGATGCGGTCGGTGAAGTGCGCTTCCACTTTGACATCCGGATACCGCCGGGCGAATTCGGGCAATGCGCGGGCGATGTGCAGCCGGCCGATCGAGAGCGGAAACGTCACGCGAAGCAAACCGCGAGGCGCCTCGTGCGCACGGCTCAGAAGAAGCTGCGCATCCTCGAGATCCGCGATGACTCGCCGGCAGCGTTCGTAGAACGCCGCACCCTCCGGCGTGAGCGTGATGCTTCGCGAGGTTCGATGCAGCAGCCGAACCTTGAACTGGGATTCGAGGCGCGAGATCGCCTTGCTGACGCCGGACGGGGAGATGCCCAGTTGCCGCGCCGCCTTCGTGAAGCTGCGCGCCTCGGCCGCCCGTACGAAGGCCAGTATTCCGGAGAAGTTCTCCATCGTCCGTTCGGTGGATGACTGCGAGTCAACCTAAGTATTCCGGCCGGCAGGATTATCGTCAACGAGACCTCGCGCTATTGTCGCCGCCATCTGAAATGGATGCACAAGGAGACAGGCAATGAATGCGACAGCCCGCAAGGCATTGGTCACCGGCTCGACCTCGGGCATCGGCCGCGCGATCGCTCACGCGCTTGCCGCCAACGGGGCCCACGTCGTCGTCACCGGACGGGATGCGCGACGCGGCGCCGAGGTCGTCGAGGAAATCCGCTCGGCGCGGGGCCGCGCGCAGTTCGTGAGCGCCGACCTTTCGTCGATGCAGTCCATCTCCGACCTCGCGGCGAGCTGCGAGAAGCTGCTGGGCGGAATCGACATCCTGGTGAACAACGCCGGCATCTACTCTTTCGGCCCGACGCCGCAGGCCCGGGAAGGGGATTTCCACGGCATGTATGCGACCAACGTACGTGCCCCGTTCTTCCTCACCGCCAAGCTGGCGCCGGGGATGGTCGCGCGCGGCTCGGGACGGATCGTCAACGTGACCACGATGGTGGCCTACCTCGGCATGCCGGGGGCCGCTATGTACGGCTCCTCGAAGGCGGCACTGCAACTGTTGACGCAGACGTGGGCGGCGGAATTCGGCCCCAGCGGCGTCACGGTGAACTCGGTCGCGCCGGGGCCCATTCGCACGCCCGGGACCAGGGAGATGGAAGACGCTCTGGACCAACTCGCGCAGACCCTGCCGGCTCGAAGGACGGGAACGCCGGAAGAGGTCGCGTCGGTGGTTGCCTTCCTCGCCTCGGATGCGGCCGCCTATGTGAACGGCTCGACCGTCGCCGTGGACGGCGGGCGCGTGGCCGTGTGATGACGCAACGGGCCTCCGAGGGCAAGCGTGGCCGCGTGACCTGCAGATGCGCCCGCTCGTTTGCGGAGAGCCGAGTCAAGCGACGACACCGGGGAGTCCTCGATCCGAGGAGACGCGGCGATGAAGGAGATCCTTGTTTTCCTGGCGCTGTTCCACTGTCATCCGGAGCTGCGGATCGCGCACGACACCTGGACGCATTTCGACCGCGGCGTGATCTACCTGAGCAATGACGATCCGGCCCGGCTCGTGCACGAGGCCGTGCATGCCTGCCAGTACGCCAGGTACGGTTCCGCGAAGAGCGCCGAAGAATGGTCACGGCGGGAAAGGGAAGCGCACAAAGTAGAAATCGCCTGGAAGATGCGCGACTCCTGATCGGATTTCCACGATCTGGGCGTCAAGAGCGAAAGGCATTCACCACGGAGGACACGGAGGAACACGAAGAAAAACAGGATCGACCGCAACCACAAGGACAGCGCGACAACAGAAAAATATCCGCCTTGAGCTCTCAGAGGCACCACGGGGACCGGCAATACGGTACTGGTCTCCTGCGACAAGGCCACCGGGACGCCAACGCTCACAGAAAGACTTCACCCCCGGATCTTTTTCGTGTCTTCGTGATTCGCATCGGTCCTGGTCTTTGCTTTCGCCTTTCCTCTGTGTACCTCCGTGTCCTCCGTGGTGAATGCGTTCCGCCTTTGGGGCTCAGCCCTGGACGGACCCGAAGCGATTGATCAGGTAGAAGGTCGAGATCGCGAGGACCAGGATCACCGCGAAGTACACGATCTCGCGATGGGCGAAGCGGCTGCCGCGCGCTCGCTCGATGGCATTCAGCACCCAGTCCGCGGCGAAATACAGCGCAATGCCGATGATCGTGAGGTAGACCGCTTTCATGTGTGGTCGGATCGCTTCGCGGACGCCGTTGTCAGCCTCGGCGCGGGCGTCCAACCCCGGGGCGGGGGTTGAGCATGGGGGATGCGAAAAACCGCCCCGGGGTTCGCGGGAAGCGGTCAAGCTCCCCGCACGGACTCGATTCTGTCAGTGCTTCGGCGATTTCCAGTTCGGGTGATCGAAATAAGTCCCGTATTCGTTCAGCGCCGTCAGAATTTTCGCGGCGCCTTCGTGTCGCGCCGTGCCAGCCCGCTTGCCTTCCATGATTTCCGCGCCCGCGATCATGCCCGCGAGAATGAGGTGCAGCATCGCATCGGCTTTCGGTTCCAAGCGGCAGTTCTGCACGATAACGCCGATCTCGCCGTTGATCTTGCCGGCCAGCGCGCCGTAGCCGGCGTCGTCGAGCTTGCCGGCGTGGATCGCGGGCAGTTTCGCCTGCACCACGTCGCGGATGCGCGTCATCCCCTGGCGCAGCGGTGCATCCGCCGGCCACTTTTTGCCGTTGTCGAGAGAAAGTTTCGCGGGCGCTGCGCCGCCTTCCGGATGCTGGTGCTGCGCATGGACCCTAGTCCAGGCGAAAGAAAGAATCGCCAGCACCAGGATCAGCAGCACGAATCGGTACAGCGGATGCAGCTCTTTCATTCGAATCTCCTTGCTGGTTCTCGCCGGCGGCACGCGAGAAACTGTACGCAGCGATCTCGCTTCAGGCCTTGACCGAAATCAAGCGGGAGTCGCTGCGGTCGTCTCCCAAAGAGAACGAAAGCGAGTCGCATCTGCAATTCTCTTCAGGACGGGTAGTGGGCACGGAAGACTCAGTGCGCGCGGAGAAAGTCGGACAACGCGAATATGCAGCACCTTAATCTGGATCAAGAAAAATCAGGAAATCGGCGGCGCAGCCCGAAATCCATGAATCTCATGAGCACAAATTGCGGACATTCCGTAGGACAGATCGCGCAATTTCGCGTCGCGTCGCGCTCGTGTCGCAAAGATAATCCTGCTCAGTGACGCGTGCGCGGGCATGCCCTTCCCTTGTACCACCCGTGTTCTTGTCCGCGCAACGCGTCACTTCGGAGGTCGCGGGTTGGGCGGCGACCGCGATCGCCGTGAGCGACGACGCCGTCGAAGCAATTTCCTCGAGGAGGTTGAGATGAAACAGTGGACCGAGCCTGCGTACTGCGACATTCGCCTGGGCTTCGAAGTGACGGCGTACGTTTACGTTCGCTGACCGGCGAGCGGGCGCATGCGCGCCCGCTCGCGCGACCCATTCAAACAGGGGCTCTCGTGACTACAGATATCCCCAGCGCCGGGCAGGAGCGCCCGGTCGTCAATCCGATGTTCCTATTCCGCTGGGAGGAGACGCAGCAGGCCTACGTGCTGCTCTACCCGGAGGGCGTGGTCAAGCTGAACGACACCGCGGGCGAAATTCTCAAGCGTTGCGACGGCGCGCATACGGTTGGCGAGATGATCGACGAGATCGCCCGCGAGTTCGCCGCCGCCCCCGTGCAAATCGAGCAGTCGGTGCAGAAGTTTCTGGAGGTATCCCATGCCAAAGGATGGATCCGTCGTCAGGCTTGATGGCCAGGGCAAGCCGCTCTGGCTGGTGCTGGAGCTGACCTACCGATGCCCGCTCGCCTGCCCGTGGTGCAGCAACCCGGTGGATTACGCGCGCTGCGAGAACGAGCTCACCACCGAAGAATGGAAGCGCGTGATGCGCGAAGGCCGCGAGCTCGGCGCGCTGCAGCTCGGCTTCACCGGCGGGGAGCCGATGCTGCGAAAGGACGTCGAGGGGCTGGTGGGCGAGGCGCACCGGCTCGGCTATTACACGAACCTGATCACCTCCGGCGTCGGACTTTCCGAGGCGCGACTCGCCGCATTGAAGCGCGCGGGGCTGAACCAGATCCAGCTCTCGATCCAGTCCAGCCGGCGCGATCTGACCGATTCCCTGGTCGGCGCGCGTGCCTTCGACCACAAGCTCAAGATCGCGCGGCTGATCAAGGCGTACGGATTCCCGATGGTGCTCAACGTTCCAGTGTGCCGGCAGAACGTGGACCTCACCGCGGAGATTCTGCAGATGGCGGAAGACATCGGCGTGGACTATCTCGAGTTCGCCAACATCCAGTACTACAACTGGGCGATGGTGAACCGCAACGAGCTGCTGCCCTCGCTCGAGCAATTGAAGCGCGCGGAAGCCTTGGTGCAGCAGGCGCGCAGGCGGCTGGACGGAAAGATGACGATCTACTTTGTCATTCCCGATTACTACGTGGAACGCCCGAAGGCCTGCATGAACGGCTGGGGAGCGATCCATCTCACCATCGCGCCCGACGGCGCGGCGCTGCCATGCCAGGAAGCCCGCGTCATCCCGGGACTGGAGTTTCCCACCGTGCGCGAGAAGAGCCTTGCCTGGCTGTGGAACGAATCCCCGACCTTTCGGAAATTCCGTGGCGACGAATGGATGAAGGAACCGTGCCGCAGCTGCAGCGAGAAGAAGAAGGACTTCGGCGGCTGCCGCTGCCAGGCGCTGCTGCTCACCGGCGACGCGGCCAATACCGACCCGGCGTGCGCCAGGTCGCCGCATCATCAACTGATCGTCGATGCGGTGGCGCGCGCCAACGATCCGAGCCGTGTGTACCAGCCGCTGGTGATGCGGCGGACGTCGCGGGAAGAACTGGATATCGCGCTCGGATGAAGAAACTGCTCGACACCGCCCGCGGCACCATCCTCGCGGGGCTCGCGCTCACCCTGGCACTTTGGTTCCTTGCGCGTCTGCTGGTAACGGGGACGCCGTGGTCCTGATCCATGCCGCCATGCCGGGGGCAGCCCGGCGGCCGGTGCGCGGAATGCCCTGGTAGTGAGTAAGGAACGAAACACGAAGGCACGAAGATAAACAAAAGTCAAAAGAGAAGCACGACGCAAAGGGCGCAAAGATCGCAAAGAATTACTTGGGAATCTCTGTGCCTCGGTGGTGGGGTTGTCCGGTACTTTCTTCGTGCCTTCGTGTTTCGTTTGTGAACTTTGCCTCTAGATGGAAGCGCAAGCGCTCGATCTCCTGCTGCGCTGGCTGCACTTCTTCGCCGGCATCGTGTGGATCGGGCACAACTACACGACGCTGGTCCAGAGACCGAGCTACCAGCCGCTTGTCGCAGCCGATCTGACCGACGCGTCCAGCCCGCGCTTCATGATGCTGCTCGCGCGTGAGCACGGCATCTTCCGTTGGGCGTCGGTGGTGACGTGGGGAACGGGCGTGCTGATGCTCTGGCAGCGCGGCTGGATCGCGGACGCGATGACGCTCACCGGCTACCACGCGGTGATCGGCCTGGGGATGTGGATCGGCACCGTCATGATGCTCAACGTGTGGCTGGTGCTCTGGCCGCACCAGAAGAAAGTCCTCGGCTTCGTGGCGGCGCCGGTGGAGGAGCGGCTGCGCGCTTCGCGTGTGACCTTCCTTTCGGCGCGGGTGAACACGATGCTGTCCATCCCGCTGCTGTTCTTCATGGCCTCCGCGCAGCACGGCGGCTTTCTCTATGGCTGAAGCGGCGCTGCTCCAATCGCGGCCGGATCGCACGCGGAAGCACAGCGCCGGCGCGGTGAGTTTTTCCGCCTCTGGCGGGCAGCTCCCGATGGAAGTGTGCGAGCGGGCTGCGCGCGACCTGACCGACTGGCGCCGCACGGGGCGCGGCGTACTGGAGCTGCCGTTCACAGGCCTTGCGTTCAAGGATCTTCTCGCCGAGGCGATCGCGTCGCTGCGCGCGCTGCTGCACGTGCCCGCGAACTATCGCGTGCTGTTCATGCAGGGCGGCGCCTCCGCGCAGTTCTCGCTGGTGCCGATGAACCTGCTGCGCGGCAAACGTGCGGCCTGCTATGCCGATTCCGGCTACTGGTCGCGGCGCGCCATTGCGGAAGCGCAGCGCTATTGCCACGTGGAAGCGCTGGCGCCGCAACGCGTACCGGATGGCGCGGCCGAGGCCGCATACCTGCACGTGGTTTCCAACGAGACCGCCGAGGGGCGGCAGTACCGGATTTTCCCCGATGCAGGCGCGTTGCCGCTGATCGCGGACATGACCTCGGATTTCCTCACCCGGCCGATCGACATCTCGCGCTTCGGGCTGATCTACGCCAGCGCGCAGAAGAACGTCGGCGCCGCCGGGTTGACGGTCGTCATCGTGCGCGAGGATCTGCTGGGCAGCGCGTACCCTGCCACGCCTTCCGCATTCGATTACGCGGTGCAGGCGCGCAACGACTCCCTGTACAACACGCCGCCGGTGTTCGCGGTGCATCTCGCCGGACTGGTGTTGAGGTGGCTGCTGTCGCAGGGTGGGGTGGAAGCGATGCAGGGCGCGACCGAACGCAAGAGCGCGATGCTGTACGCGGTCATCGACGGCTGCGGCGGCTTCTATCGTTGCGAGGTTGCGCCCGAGGAGCGATCGCAGGTGACTGTCTGTTTCAAGCTTGCCGATGAAGCACTGACCCGAAGGTTCCTCGATGAAGCGCAAGCGCAAGGCATGCTTCACCTCGCCGGCCATTCGCGCATTGGCGGCATCCGAGCGAGCCTGTACAACGCGGTACGTGAAGAAGCCGCGACCGCGCTCGCGGATTTCATGCGGGACTTCGCGCGCCGCCGGGGTTGAGGCGCAAAATGAGCGCAGGCGACCGATTGCTGCACGCGGCGCATGTCGTTGCACGCATGCGACTGAAGCTCGTCATGGCGCTCGCGCACGGGACTTGGCCTGGCCGCAGCCCGGTGGCGGCGATGGGGCTCTCCTTCCCGTCCTGTATCGGCATGGCGGCGGGGCTCGATCGCTACGGCAGCATGGCCCATCTCGCGCACCGCATCGGCATCGGCTTCGTCGAAACCGGCACCGTCACGACGCTGCCGGAGCCGGAGCACAACCGCGGCATCGGCGTGCTGCTGCGCAGCCTGGAGCACTACGGATGGATGGATGCCGGCGCGCGCACCGGGCGTGCGCGGCTCGGCATCAGCATCGGCAGGAATTCCTGGACCCCGCCCGAGAAGGCCTGGCGCGACTTCGCCGAATGCCTTGCGCGCGGCTGGCAGGTCGCCGATTACTTCACTCTCAACCTCGGTTCCCTCGTTCCCGCGCTCGCCGCGGATCGCGGGCTGCTCGTATCATTTCTGGCGCGTATCAAGGACCGCCGGCACGCATTGGCATCCGAGCGAAACCGCCGCGTCCCGATCCTGGTGAAGCTGCAACTGCGCGAGGACACGCGGCTGGAAACGGCGCGACTTGCGGAGTGCATCGCCGCCTTCGGCTTCGACGGCATTCTCGCAGCGACCGGCGACAACGGGGCCGGCAAAGCGGGACCGGCCGGACTGCTCCAACATCTCGGCGCAGTCGTCGAAAAGAAAACCGCGATCGTCTCGGTCGGCGGGATCCGTTCCCCGGCAGATGCGATCGAACGGCTGCGAGCCGGCGCAACCATGATCCAGATCCACCGTGCGCTGCTTCGGCCGGGATCGGAGATCGCGCGCGCACTCGGGGCCGCGACTTTCCCGCACTCGCTGGGGTCGATGCCCGCATTGCCTTCCTAGCGGGCAATTCCGAGCGCGGCGTTACCCACCGCGCAGCCCACATCGTGGAGACGGGGGCGACCGCCTGTATTCCGCGAGGGCTTTGATTCCTAGGGGCTGTCTGCCCCCAAGGCGGCCTATTTCCATCGCTTCCCGTAGTTGTCCCGCATTTGGATGCATTGTTAGCGTATCCGTCATGTCGGGGATTTCGAGATTCGGGATGGGTGATGGCGGATCCAATAATGCTGGTGCTCTAATAGGCTGCAGGTACGAAGTCGAATTCACGCTCGGCGGTACAATGGCATGACCTCAAAGCGCAACGCCGGATGGCACGCTTCACATCCCATGCCCCCCGGAGCTACGCTGGCCCAGCGAATCGCCTGGCGCCGCCGGCACGCCAAGCATTGCGGCATCGGACAGCGACCGGGCGCGATCCCGGACGGTCATTGTTTCGGAAACAGGCAAAGGAGCTGGAATGTACTTGCCCCGGCATTTTGAAGAGACGCGAGTCGAAGAACTTCACCGGTTCATCACCGAGTACCCGCTCGGAGCTTTTGTCATCAACGGACCGGACGGGCTCGATGCCAATCATCTGCCCTTTGAGCTGAATCCGAATGCCGGCGAACGCGGGCACCTGCTTGCGCATGTGGCTCGCGCCAATCCCGTTTGGAAGGAGGTCAAGGACGGCGATGAGGCTCTCGTCATCTTTCGTGCGGCAAACGCCTATATCTCGCCAAACTGGTATCCGAGCAAGCATGAGTTTCACCGGCAAGTGCCGACGTGGAACTATCAGGCCGTACATGTCCACGGCAGGGTCAAGATCCGAGATGACGAGAGGTTCGTACGCGGTGTCGTCGCGCGACTGACACGCGTGCATGAGGCTCGTGCCGGATCGGACAGGCCGTGGAAGATGACCGATTCTTCGAAGGAATATATCGATCAGATGCTGACAGCCATCGTCGGCATCGAGATCGAGATCACAAAGATGATCGGCAAATGGAAGCTCAGTCAAAACAAGGAGGAGCGCGATCGCATCCACGCGGCTGAGGAATTGCGCAAACGGGGCGAGCAGGTGATTTCCGAAGCAATGCGGAACACTGTAGGTAGGGAGAACTGACGCCGCCGGACAATGCGTCAGTGGCGTCGAGTGGCGCCTTGGTACGTTTCAGGTGAATCGGGAGTCGATTCTCTTCGAACGGCGCTAAGAGGGCCCCGTCACGTGTTCGCCGAACACCCACACCACCCCGCGCCCGGCGTGAACTCGGATCGATGATCGATCGTGTCGTCGTGGAGTGCCAGCGGCCGAAATAAATCTGTAAGCTGATTTTTGCGGACTCGCCGCGGTAGTGCGCGGAATGGGTCGAGGACAGAAACATTGTACCCTGTGTCGGTGGTCGCGGAGCAGGCGCCGCCGAGAGCGAAGGCGTCGAACTATCCCGAGCCGTTTGCGTCGCGGATGGCGGGACGGCGAAAGCACCCGTTTGGCGACTTGTATGGAAGTTCGTGCACAAGGACGGCACGCCGTACTGATCGCTGGTAACTCTCAGCGGGTCAGAGGCTGGTCAGGTACTGGGCGAGCGCCTGAATCTGCTCGTCGGTGAGGTCCTTGACCGAGGCAGCCATGGCGCCGTTGTCGTTGGTTCGCGCCCCGTCCCGGAAATCCTTGAGCTGCTTCACCAAGTAGGGATACTTCTGACGCGCCAGGCGCGGAAATTCCTTCAGTCCCTTGTATCCAGCCTGATGGCAGGCGACGCATTTCGCCTGCTCGGCGAGCTGCTTTCCCTGCGCCACGATCGCCGGTTCGGTCTGGAACGTGCTGCGCGACAGGATCTGGGACGAGAAATAGTCCGCCAGCTCCTGGATCTCCTGCGCCGAGAGCACACCCACCGCGGGAGACATCATCGGGTTCTTGCGCCGGCCTTCCTTGAAATCGGTGATCTGCTTGACGAGGTACTGCGGCGTCTGACCGGCGAGGTTGGGATACGCGCTGCTGCTGGAGTTTCCGTCGGTGCCGTGGCAGTGTGCGCACGAATCGGACTTGGCGGCCGACGCGACCCCGGGCAGCGTCAGCGGCACAAGCCCGACTGCGAGAGCGAACGCCAAAAAACCGGATCGCGTCATGATTTTCCAGGGCCCAGTTTGCGCGGTCCGGGTCAGGCGGACCGCGCGGATCATTATAGGAAATTCCGCCCGCGCACCGGCCGCGAGGGCTCTGCGGTGCGGCGTCGTACGTCCGCACCTTCCTGTTTCGCGTCCGCCCGCGATGAGAGGAGACGATTCCACGAATTCGTCCGTCCGCCTCGGCATGACATTGGCCACATTTTCTTCGTCACCGACCGGACTCTTCGGATTACCATCGGGTTGCGGCGCGCCCCGGCGGCAACATCGGCAACGGCGTTCGGGCGCATCCGGCGCCGGTAGCGCGATGTCCAACACTGTCAACTGCGAGCACTCCTCATGGGATACGAAATTTCGATCGACGACAGGAACGGGATCGCCGAGATTCCCCTGGAACACATGCCGCACAACGAGCACGAGAAAGCCGGAGACGAGCTGCTGGAAATCTACCAGGGGCGCGGAATTTACAAGGTGCTCATCGGCGCGCGAAGGGATGTGGCCATGTCCGGAGCCCGTTGCTTCCGGCCGGAAGGAACCGATGAACGAAACGCGAGGTAGTGCCGACGTCGCCGCGGCGGTTCGTGCGGACGCCGCGGGATCGACGGGGCTCGCGGGCCTGTCGCCGGCCTACTTCGCCCTGGTGATGGCGACCGGGATCGTCTCGCTCGCCGCGCACCTCCTCGGCCTGCCTCGTGTCGCGGCCGCGCTGTTCTATTTCAACATCGGCGCGTGGATCGCGCTGTGGGCGCTGAGCCTGCTGCGCCTGCTGCGCTATCCCGGCCGCTTTTTCGGCGACCTGGTCGATCATCTGCGCGGACCCGGATTCTTTACCACCGTGGCGGGAACCGGCGTGCTCGGCAGCCAGTTCGTGATCCTCGCGCAGAGCTATCGCCTGGCGGCCGTCCTCTGGGCGCTTTCGGTCGGACTGTGGACGGCGCTCACGTACACGATCTTCGTCGCCTTCACCGTCAAGGAGAGCAAACCGCCGCTGGACCGCGGCATCACCGGCGGCTGGCTGCTGGCGGTGGTGGCGACGCAGTCGCTCGCGGTGCTGAGCGCGCTGCTCGCCGCGCACGCCGCGCAGCCGTGGAAGCTGGAACTGAACTTCTTCGCGCTTTCCATGTGGCTGTGGGGCGGCATGCTCTATATCTGGATGGTGTCGCTGATCTTCTACCGCTATACCTTCTTCCGCTTCGCACCCGGCGACCTGGCGCCCCCGTACTGGATCAACATGGGCGCGATGGCGATTTCTGCGCTGGCGGGGTCGCTGCTGATCGTCAACGCGCCGGACGCGCCGTTCCTCACCTCGCTGCTTCCGTTCCTGAAGGGATTCACCGTGTTCTACTGGGCGACCGGCACCTGGTGGATACCGATGCTGGTGCTGCTCGGCATCTGGCGCTACGTGTACAAGCGCTTCCCGCTGGAATACGACCCGCAGTACTGGGGCGCGGTGTTTCCGCTCGGCATGTACGCGGCGAGCACGCACGAGATGGCAAAAGCCATGGAGCTGGATTTCCTCGGCTTTCTCCCCAGCGCGTTCCTGTACGTCGCGTTCGCGGCGTGGCTCGCCGCTTTCGTCGGGCTGCTGCGACGCCTCGCCGGGATCCTGCGCGACGCGGTGGCGGACTGAGACGACGCGCCGCTTGCTGGCGCGCGCGCGAGCGTGGTGCTTAAATAGGCGGCGTCCGATGCACGCCATTTCCGACGGGTGTCGCGCGGCCGGATTTCGCTTGCGGCAACCCGATCCCTCGAGCGCGGAGGAGCGCGATCATGATGCAGCAGAAGGTGGCGGCGTCCTTTCCGGACGTCGGCGACGGTAGCGGGTTCGAAGACACGGACCGCGTCTTCAAGGAAGAACTGCAGCTCGCCCTGCGCAACCGCGGAATGCCGCTGGAAGGGCTGCGCTATGCGGTCACGCCGACCGGCATGCACTATCTTCTTGTCCACTACGACATTCCGGAGGTGAATGTCCGCGATTGGCGACTGAATGTCGGAGGCCTGGTATCCAGGCCTCTGAGCCTGGCGCTCGAAGATATCCGAAAGCGGCCGGCCCGAACCATCGCCGTCACCATGGAGTGCGCAGGAAACGGCCGCGCGCTTTTCGCTCCGCGGCGCATCAGCCAGCCGTGGCTTGTCGAGGCGATCGGAACTGCCGAATGGACCGGCACGCCGCTGCGGGGACTACTCGAAGAAGCGGGCGTGCGCCGCGACGCCGCCGATATCGTTTTCACGGCTCTGGACAGGGGTGTGGAAGGCGGCGAGGTCCAGACCTACCAGCGCAGCCTGACATTGAGCGAAGCGATGAGGGAAGAGGTGCTGCTCGCCTACGAGATGAACGGCGCGCCTCTGCAACCCCAGCACGGCTATCCGCTGCGCCTGGTGGTGCCCGGCTGGTATGGCATGACGAGCGTGAAATGGCTGGAGCGCGTCGAGGCTGTGGCAGAACCCTTTCAGGGATACCAGATGGCGAGGGTGTACCGGTACTCGCAGACGGCGGACGGACCGGGAGAAGCGGTGACCCTGATCAGGGTGCGCGCGCTGATGATTCCGCCCGGGATTCCGGATTTTCTGACCCGGACCCGGCTGGTGCAGGCGGGCGCCGTCACTCTCGCGGGCAAGGCATGGGCCGGGAGACTGGGCGTCTCGCGCGTGGAAGTGAGCGTGGACGGCGGCGCCACCTGGTCCGATGCCAAACTGGCCGAGCAGGTGTCGCCTTATGCGTGGAGAGCATGGACGTTTCCCTGGAATGCGAAACGCGGCACGCACACTCTTTGCGTGCGCGCCACCGACTCCGAAGGCAACGTGCAGCCGGTGGAGCAGGAATGGAATTTCGGCGGCTACGGCAACAACAGCATTCAGCGCGTGACCGTGATCGTGGAGTGAAGAGGTTTTCGACGTGCCGGCACACACCCGGCATCGGGTCATGAAGTGGGGAGTCGGGTCTATGCTTGAACGAACTTTCCTCTGTTTTTAGTCTCCCATCGATCTGCGGAAGGCTGCCGGAAGGGAAATCTCGTGTACCCTCACGGGGGTCCGGCTGGACGACGGCGAATCCTGACTCGGGTGCGCTCGCAGCGCGTTCGGGCCGGGTGGTCAAGGGAGGCTGCCAATGAAAGTGACGCGAAACATCGGGATGCTGTTATTGTCCGTTTGGCTCGTCCTGAACGGGCTCATACGGTTGTTCAGTCTCAGCTTCTCGGGACTGGGAACGGTAATGGCCATCCTCGCAATCGCGGCCGGTGTCCTGATCATCATGGGGCGATAGCCTAGGGGCCATCGAGAAGTTTGGGGTCACAAAGTTTGCACAAAGTTTGCAAAGTTTGGGGTCAGATCTTGTTTCTTGCATGTGCACAAAGTTTGGGGTCAGATCTTGTTTCTTGCATGTGCAAAAAAACAAGGTCTGACTCCGCAGGTATGCGCAGGTATGTGCAAAAAACAAGGTCTGACCCCGCAGGTATGACCCCGCAGGTATGATCCCGCTGGGGAGACGCGGCCTCGCAGGTATCGGAAATGCCGTGTACCCTCGCGGGAGAGACGGTGGAAGGACATCGAATCCCGGCCCGAGCGGGCGGCTCGGGGCGGCGAGGCGGTCGTCGAGGATCCTGCCGGGTCGCGGGGCGAGGGGACGGCGCATCGCACCGTGACGCTTCGTCCTGCGGCACCGCGTCATGACGGTGGCGCTCCGACGCGGCCTCGGGCCGCGACGGCTCGTCGCGCGGACGCCTCCGGTGCTGAACGCCTGCCACGCCGGCATCCGGGGGGTACGTGATCGCGTCGTGTCGTCGCAAACCGCACCGGCCGCGTTGATGCCTTGTTGCATCAGCGGACGCGTCCCGCGCCGCGCATTGACATCGAACGGTGCTGGGCTGTAAGAGGAAGGTCCGCCGGCGGCCGGGAGCGGGACGCACGATTCTCGGGACGGCCTGTCCGCGGCGCGATCCCCGATATAACCACAGGGAGGAGAGAACAATGCACGACATCAACCGACGCAGAGTGCTCAAGGCCGCTGCGGCGCTCGCCGGGTCGGCGCTGGGGGCGCCCGCAATCCTGACCTACGGGCGCGGCGAATCTCCGGTGAAGCTGGGCATGGTCGATCCGATCACGGGCGTCTACGCCGCCGTCGCGCTGAGCGAGGTCGCGGGCGCCAAGGTCGCCATCGAGGACGTCAACCGGAAGGGCGGGGTGCTGGGCCGCGAGGTCGAGCTGCTCGTCGAGGACTCCGCGAACAACGTCGGCACCGGCGTGCAGAAGACGCGCAAGCTGATCGACCGCGACCAGGTCAACTGCGTGATCGGCGACGTGAACTCGGCCATCTCGCTGGCGATGGCGGGCGTGACCTCCGAGAAACGGGTACTGCACCTCGTCTCCGGCGGACATACCGACGCGGTGACGGGGAAGGACTGCCACTGGAACGTCTTCCGCGTCTGCAATACCACGACCATGGACGTGAACGCGATCGCCGAGACGCTGATGGAAAAGTTCGGCAAGAAGTGGTACTTCCTCACGCCCGACTACGCCTACGGCCATTCGGTGCAGGCGGCCTTCGAGAAAAAGCTCAAGGCGGCGGGCGGGGAGTTCGCCGGCGACCTCGTACCGCTCGGCACCGCGGATTACTCCGCATACCTCATCAAGGCCAGGTCCTATGCCCCGAAAGTGCTGATCAACGTGATGGGCGGAGGCGACCAGGTGAACAGCCTGAAGCAGTTCGTCGGCTTCGGATTGCAGAACCAGATGGCGGTGGGAGGGACGCTGTTCGAGCTGGAAAGCCTGCGCGCCGTCCCGCCGGAGGCGCGCATCGGCTGGTGGACCATGGAGTGGTGGTGGGATCAGCCCGACAATCCTCACGTCAAGACCTTCGTCGAAAAAATGAAGAAGGCCACCGGCCAGACGCCCTCGGCGCGCAACTGGTTCGGCTACACCTCGGTGCACACCTTCGCGCTGGTCGCGAACCACGCGAAGACGCTCGACGGCGTGAAGCTCGCCCATGCGCTGGAGGGATTCAAGCTGCCGCCGGAAGTGGCGCTGCAGCCGGGAGACCCGGCCTACCGCGCCGGCGATCACGAGCTCATGAGCACCGTGTTCGCCGGCGAGGCGCACAATGCAAAAGGCGATCCCGACAACATGTTCACGGTGCATGCGCGCGTCCCGGGGGATCGGGCCGCGGGGCCGGTAAGCGAAACCGGCTGCACCATCCGCTGGAGCTGACTGCCGGCGGGCCGATGCGGGCGCCGTGACAGCGGCGCCCGCGGCGCGCCCGAAGACGCGCGGCCGCGCGACATCGCGTGCCGTGGCCGGGGGCGCGAGCGCCCGCGGCCCGCAACGATGCTGTCGCCGACCGCTTCACAATTGACAGAGAAAATTCAGAAAGGCGGCCAATGACCGACCTCATCCTGTTCAACGTCACGAACGGGCTCATTATCGGCGCGTTCTACGTGCTCATGGCGTTGGGCCTGTCGCTCATCCTAAACCTGAGCGGAGTCATCAACTTCGCGCACGGCGGATTCCTCGCCCTGGGCGGCTACCTCGCCTATACCCTCGTGCCGTTCGTCGGTTTCTGGGGCGCGCTGCTGATCGCGCCGCTGCTGGTGGCGCTGCTCGGCGTGGTGATCGAGCGGACGATGATTCGCCGGCTCTACGGGCGCGATCCGCTGTACAGCCTGCTGCTCACCTTCGGCCTCGCCTTCATCTTCGAGGACATGACGCGCTTCATCTGGGGCGCGACCGGGCTTCCCTTCTCGGTTCCGGAGTTCCTGTCGCAGCCGGTCAGCAGCAAGTTCTACTTCATCACGGAATACCGCCTGTTCATGGTCGCGGTCGTCGCGGCTGCGGTGGGCGGCCTGTTCCTGTTTCTGCGTTTCTCGCGGGTGGGAGTGCGCATTCGCGCCGGGACCTTCGACCTCGACACGGTATCCTCGCTCGGCGTCAACGTGAGGGTGCTGCGCAGCTTCAACTTCGCGCTCGGCATCTTTCTGGCGGGCCTGGCGGGCGTGCTCGCCGCCGGCCAACTCAGCCTGGAGCCGACGATGGGGGCGACTCTGCTGATGCCCAGCTTTGTCGCGATCATCGTGGGCGGCGTGGGCAGCCTGCCGGGGACGATGCTGGGCGGGCTGCTGATCGGCGTCGCGGCTGGCATTACGACGGTGTTCTGGCCTTCGGCCAGCGAGGCGGTGATCTACGTGATGATGGCCTTGGTGCTGCTGCTGCGCCCGCGCGGGCTGCTGGGCGAGGAAGGACTGCTGTCATGATGGCCCCGCATCTCCGACGGCAGGCATTCAAGCTCGGCGCCATCTGGCTGCTGCTGCTGGCCGTGCCGCTGTGGCTGCCGATGATCGGCGGCTACCTCGCGCTGGGCACCCGGGTGCTGGTGCTGGGCCTCGCCGCGATGTCGCTCAACTTCCTGCTCGGGTTTACCGGCGTGCTTTCCTTCGGCCATGCCGCCTATTTCGGACTGGGCGCGTACGGCACCGGGCTCGCGCTCAAGATGTTCACGCACAGCACGCCGCTCGCGCTGGTGCTCGGCGTCCTGCTTGGCGGGGTAGCCGGCGCGCTGCTCGGCGCGCTGATCGTGCGCAGGCGCGGCGTGTACTTCGCGATGGTGACGATCGCCTTCGGCCAGGTGTTCTACTTCATCGCGTTCCGCTGGAACTCGTTGACGGGCGGAGACGACGGCCTGCGCGGCTTCGAACGCCAACCGCTGGATTTCGGCCCATGGAGCCTGGACATCCTGCACGACCCGACGCTGTTCTACTATTTCGTGCTTGTGTTCTTCGCGCTGGCCGCGGGCGCGATGGGATTCCTGCTGCGTTCTCCCTTCGGGCGCACCCTGCTGGCGATACGCGAGAACGAGCGCCGGGCCCGCTTCCTCGGCATTCCGATCGAACAGCACATCTGGCTCGCGTTCACCATCTCCTGCTTCTTCGTGGCCCTGGCGGGAGGGCTGAACGCGCTGCTGAACAACTTCGCCGATCCGACGATGCTCAACTACACGCAGTCGGGCGAGATCGTCATCATGGTCGTGCTCGGCGGCATACGCTCTTTCTGGGGCCCGCTGCTGGGCGCAGCGGTGTTCGTCGTGCTGCAGGACTACCTGTCCAGCCTGACTCCCAACTGGATGTCGTTTCTCGGAATCATCTTCGTGCTCATGGTGCTGTTCTTCCCGCGCGGCGTGCTCGGCATGCACTGGCCGGGCCTCGTGCGGTCGGTCTGGGTGAGACTGCGCCCGGCGCACGGCGGGGACAAGCCGGCATGAACCTGCTCGAAGTCCGCAACGTCAGCAAGTCGTTCGGCAGCCTCGCGGCGCTGAGCGGCGTTTCGCTCTCGGTGGAGCCGGGAGAACTGCGCGCCGTCATCGGGCCCAACGGCGCCGGCAAGACCACGTTTTTCAATCTCATCAGCGGATTCTTTCCGCCCAGCGCCGGAGAGATCGTGTTCGACGGCGCGGACGTGACGGCGCTGCCGGCGCATCGCCGGGTCGAGATCGGCATGGCCCGCACATTCCAGATCACCGAAATCTTCCCGGAGCTCACGGTGCGCGAAAACGTGCGCATCGCCGCCGAGGTCGCCGCCGGCCACCGCCTGCGGTACTGGATCGGCTCGAGTCACGCCGCCGAGGTGAGTGGGCGGGTCGATGAGATCATGGATCTCACCGGCCTCGCCGGGAAAGCGCAGCGGCTGGTCGGCGAACTGGCGCACGGCGACCAGCGCGCGGCCGAGATCGCGATGGCGCTCGCGCTCGGGCCGCGGCTGCTGCTGCTCGACGAGCCCACCGCCGGCATGGGCGACCAGGAGACCGTCGAGATCACCGCGCTCATCCGCCGCCTGCACAAGGACAGCCGCTATACCATCGTGCTCATCGAGCACGACATGCAGGTGGTGTTTCGCCTCGCTGACCGGATCACGGTGCTGGACCAGGGGCGGCTGCTCGCCGAGGGTGCGCCGCAGGAGATCGCAGACAACCATGCGGTACAGGCCGCGTATCTGGGGAAGACGACATGAACGCGCTCGAGGCCGAAGGCCTGCACACGTATTACGGCAAGAGCCACATCCTGCACGATGTCGGCCTCAAAGTCGCCGAGGGCACCATCACCACCTTGCTCGGGCGCAACGGCGTCGGTAAAACCACCACGCTGCGCAGCCTCATGGGACTCACGCCGCCGCGGCGGGGGAAGGTCACGATCCTTGGGCAGGACACCACGTCCTGGCCGCCGTTTCGCATCGCGGCGCTCGGCGTGGGCTACGTTCCAGAGGGGCGGCGCATCTTCCCCAATCTCACCGTCGACGAGAACCTGCTGGTGCCGATTGCGCGCCCCGGTCCGTGGACGCCGGCGAGAATCTACGAGCTGTTCCCGCGCCTCGCCGACCGCAAGCGCAACCTCGGACGCCAGCTCTCCGGCGGCGAGCAGGAGATGCTGTCGATCTCTCGCGCGCTGCTCGTCAATCCCAGGCTGCTGATCCTCGACGAACCGTCGCAGGGGCTCGCGCCGCTGATCGTGCGGGAGGTATTCCGCATCGTGGCGCAGATGCGCGCCGAGGGCATTTCGGTGCTGCTCGTCGAGCAGAATGCGCTCATGAGCCTGGAGGTGGCCGACTACGCGTACGTGCTCGACGACGGCGCCATCGTCCACCACGGGCCGGCGCGGGAACTCGCCCACGACGAGGCGCGCGTGCAAGCGCTTGCGGGCGCCGGCGTGGAGCCCGGGGCAGCCGGCAAGGCGCGGTAGCGGCCCGTGCGCTGCCACCGTCTCTGCGTCTGCGATCGGGCCGCAGCCGGCGTATGACGAAGGCAAGCGTGCGATAGCGCCTGTCGGGCCCTCGTCGCCGGCAATACGCGAGCCCCGAGGCAGAGAAATGATCCTGCGTGCGGAACAGTCCAGATGGCGCGGCCGGTGATCGCCATCCACGGCGGCGCGGGCGCCGTCCGGCGCGGCGAGATGACGCCGAAAAACGCAGCACGCTACCGTGCGGCGTTGAAAAGCGCGCTCCATGCCGGCCACGACATCCTGAAGGACGGCGGCGCGAGCCTCGATGCGGTGGTCGCGGCCGTCGTCGTCCTGGAGGATTCGCCGCTGTTCAATGCGGGGCGCGGCGCGGTCTATAACGCCGCTGCACACCACGAGCTCGATGCGGCGGTCATGGACGGCGCAATGCTTCGCGCGGGGGCGGTCGCCTGCGTGAGCCGCATCAAAAATCCCGTGCTGGCGGCGCGCGCGGTGATGGAAGGCACCGGCCACGTCCTTCTCGCCGGCCGCGGCGCCGAGCGCTTCGCGCGCCAACAGCGACTGCGGATGGTCCCCGAGTCGTACTTCGACACGCGGCGCCGCCTCGCCGCGCTGAAGAAGCTGCTGCGCAGCGCCGCCGAGGAACATGGCACCGTCGGCGCCGTCGCGCTCGATTTGTCCGGCAATCTCGCCGCCGCCACCTCGACCGGAGGCTACACCGGCAAGATGCCGGGGCGCGTCGGCGACTCGCCCATCGTCGGCGCCGGCACTTATGCCGACAACCGTGCCTGCGCGGTTTCCGGCACCGGCGCCGGCGAACTGTTCATGCGCTGCGTGCTTGCCTACGACGTCGCCGCGCGCATGCGCTATCGCGGCGATTCGCTGGATCGCGCCGCTGCCGCCGCGCTGCAAAACCTTTCGCGCCTCGGCGGCCAAGGCGGGCTCGTCGGGATCGATCGCCGGGGCAACATCGCGATGCCCTTCAACAGCCAGGGCATGTACCGCGCCTGCATCGACCGCAACGGCCGCCGCTATGTCGCCATCTACCGTTGAGGGCGGCTCCCTGCCTCAGGAGTTCGCCTTCAAGTACAGGATGATCTTGCGGCGGACGTCGGGGTTCGGTTGCTTGTAGAACATGTACACCCCGGGCACCCAGGCCTGCGGGTTGGTGATCCAGACGTTCAAGGCGGCTTCCGTCCACTCCATTCCTTTCAGCGTCTTCACGAAAGTGGACGAATAGCTGTAACCCGGCACCGTGCCTGCCGGACGGCCGACCACGCCGCGCAGGGACGGCCCGTACGGCAGCGCGACGGCGACGCGCTCGTTCGGAGAAGTCACCGGCCCGGTGGAAGCGTCGGTCGCCGCCGCAGGCGCGGCTGCATGTCCCGAATCGACCGCCAGGTCGCTGAGCCGCAGTTCAGCGGTCTCGAGCATCGCCAGCAGGACGCGGGGCACGGAAGGATTCGGGACGAACTGCCCGGTTCGCGGCGCGACGCTGCCGTGGCACAGCTGGCATTGCGTCCCGTACAGTTTTTCACCTTGCGCGAGGTCGTCATCTTCGGCGCCGGCGAAACTTGCCACGCCGAGTCCGGCAAACAGAACGGCAAGAGTTCTCTTCGAGATCATCTGTCCGCCTCCCTCGCATGAGCGGTTTATGGGCAGGAGGAGAAAGTACGCGTTCAACATAATCCTGCGCGAAGCCGGAAATCCTTGATGCGCATCAAGAGGCGCGAAGGACCGGGGAAAAGAGAAACCGTTCGCCGCAGAGGACACAGGTTCGCCGCACAACTAGTGCGCGTGATGCGCGGCGTGCGCGGGCTCGGCTTCGTCCTGCGCAGGCACCCAGGGCAGTACGAGGTTCACGTTGCCGATCTCGAGCGCCTTGCGCGCCAGCTTCACAAGCGACCCGTCCAGCGTGTCGCAATGGCCTATCGCCCAGAGGAGCAGGAGCTGCGCCTCCGCGCCGCCTGTGCCATGCGACCACAGGGAGCCATGGGCCGACATGGGATCGGACACGAAACTCGACAGGACCGCTGCGACCACGGTTCCTGCGAGCAGAAGCGGATTGTGCCGTGCGTGGATCATGAGAATCTCCTTCGCGCATCGCCCGGCGGGCCCAAACGGACGCGCCTTCGCCGCGAGCCGCCGATTCAACGGATCCTTGTTCGACGAAACATACGCCTGGCGGGGCGCGGCCGTTTTGATCGAAGTCAACACTTCCGGCCCGTTCCTGTCGGGAGCGATCGGGGCGCCCTCTCAGGCGCTACTCGTGCACTCCAGCCGCCTTCGCCTCACCGGTTTTCGTGGCGAGTTCTTTGCGGCCTTTGCGTTCCTTTGCGCCCTTTGCGTCGGGCTTTTGAGCGTGTTTCGGCTCTCGCTTCAATGGCTGGTGCCCGACGACCGGGTGATCTTGTTGTAGACGTTGTACTTGCCCACCGGCTTTCGCATCGGCAGGCGCTTGACCTCTTCGAGCGTCGCGGCGTCGTACACGACGATGGCGCCGTCGTCCTCCCATACGCTGGCGAGTGCGTAGCGGCCGTCGCGGGTGAACTCGACGTGCGCCGCCGCCTTGCCCGGCGCGGGGCGCAACGTCTTCACCACTTCCAGGGTGCGCTTGTCGATTACCTGCAGCGCGTCCTTATTCGGACTATTGAAGGAATCGGTCCAGGCGTAGGGCGTGTTCTCGTGGCTGCGCAGAAAAAAGCCCGGGCCCAGCGTCTCGATCTGCTTCACCGTCTTCCAGGTCCTCATGTCGATCACGCTCACCACGCCGGCCTTGAGATTGGGCGTGGCCATCACGGTGCGCCCGTCCAATTCCCACGTGATTCCGGACCCGAGGTGCGGCAGGCCGGGCAGCGCGACATCCGCGACTTTGCGGCGCACGTCCAGATTCACGACCTGTCCCTTGCCGCCGTCGCGGGCGGCGCCGATCACGTACGCGTAGGTCGGATCGAAGAAGAAGTCGTCCAGGATCTCTTCGATCCGGACGCGGCGCGGCGTGAACATGCCCGGCGCGGCAATTCCTTCGTTCGTCCGGTAATCGTGCACCAGTCCTTCATAGACCGGTTCGGCCTTCGGATCGTAGGAGATTTCCCAGATCTCCGGGATGTCCTTGAGCGCTACGACGAAGCTTTTGCGCGGCGCGGCGTCGTACACCCCGCTCACGCGCGAAGTCCTGCCATCCATGTCCTGCACCGGGAACACTCGCAGCACCGATAGATCCTCCGCGTTCAGGACCACCAGGGTGCGCGGCAGGTAATTGCCTACGGCGACGAATTTTCCGTCGCCGGACACGGCGGCGTTGCGGGCGTTGATGCCTGCGCGCACCTCCGCGACCAGGGCGAGGTTCCAGAGGTCGTACTTCGAGATCCAGCCGTCGCGCGAGGCGAAATACACATAGCGTCCGTCCGGGGAGAATTTCGGCCCGCCGTGCAGGGCGTACCGCGTGGCGAAGCGTGTGAGCGGCTCGAGCCGGTCGCCATCGAGAATGGTGACGTGATGGTCTCCCGCCTCGACCACGACGAACAGGTTGAGCGGGTCGGCGTCGTATGCCGGCCGCGCGGGCAGCGTGTCGGGCGCGCGGTGAATCACGCGCGAAGCCTCGATTTGCGCCTGATCCCAGACGGGCAACTCGCGCAGCGGCGTGTAGATGTATTCGGCGAGCAACCCGATCTGCCCGGCGGAGAGCTTTGTCTCGAACCCCGGCATCTGCGTTGCGTGCCGACCCTTGGAGATGACTTGTTCCGCCGCCGTGCGCTTGAGCCGCTCCAGGTTCTCGGGCAGCAGCGCCGGTCCCATCGCGCCCAGCCGGTCGGCGCCGTGACACGCAGCGCAATGCTCTTGGTACAGCTCCGCCGCTTCCTCGGCTATCGCAATGAACGGCGAGAAAAGCAATAACGAACCACCAAGACACCAAGAGCACCAAGAAAACCGGAATCGAGAATGAGAGTTCAATTTCATCGGAGCGATAATGTCATTCGAGAGCCGTCGCGCCTCCTGTATGAACGCCGCCGCATGACTCGTCGATGTCTCCCCGTTCACCGCAGTTCACGCCTTTCTTGGTGTCCTTGGTGATCTTGGTGGTTGATATATTGGGATTCCGCCAGCGCGAGTAGGGCGTGACTGCGAGCCGCGGGGCGGTGCGCTCGATTCCCAGCTCTGCGTCGCTGAGGTAGCAGGCCGGGTCCTCTTCCCAGGGGTCGCCGGTGAGCTGCTGCGCGCGAACTCGCGTGTTGCCGCCGCAGATGTCGAGAAAGGGGCAGGCGCCGCAGCGGCCCTTGACCGGGCGCGGCCGCTGCTTCAATCCCGCGAGCAAGGGGTCGGACAGGTCGGTCCAGATCCGCGAGAAGGGTCGCTGCCGCACATTGCCGAGCGTGTGATGCCACCACATCGTGTCGGGATGCACGTCGCCGACGTTGTCGATGTTGGCGACGTTCACGCCCGATGCGTTGCCGCCCCACTGCGCGAGCTTCGCGCGCAGGCGAGGCTCGATCCCGGGAAAGCGGCTGCGCGCCCACAGGAGCAGATACACGCCGTCGGCGTCGTTGTTGCCGGTGACGAACTCGCGGCGGGCGCCTTCCTGGACGCTGCGCCACGCCGCGTCGAACAAGAGATCCATCGCGCGCCGCGTTGTCTCGAGCATCGCGTCGCGCGCGCGGTTGTTGTTGCCGCGCCCCGCGTAGTTGAGATGCGAGAGGTAGAACTTCTCGATGCCCTCCCGCTCCTGCAGCGCGATCAGCGCCGGCAGGTCGTGGGCGTTGTCCCGGGTGAGCGTGAAGCGCAGGCCGATCTTGATGCCCGCGTCGCGCGCCAGGCGGATGCCGTGCAGCGAAGCGCGGTAGGCGCCGGCCTTGCGGCGGAAGCGGTCGTGGGTCTCCTCGATGCCGTCGAGGCTCACGCCGAGATAATCGAAGCCGCAATCCGCGAGCTGCCGGACATTCTTTGCATCGATCAGCGTGCCGTTGGTGGAAAGCCCGACGTAGAAGCCGAGCGCCTTGGCGCGGCGGGCGACGTCGAAGATGTCCGGGCGCAGCAGCGGCTCGCCGCCGGAGAGGATCAGGACCGGCACGCCGAAGGCGCGCAGGTCGTCCAGCACCGTGTAGATCTCCGCCGTGGACAGCTCGCCCGGGAAGTCCACGTCGGCCGAAATCGAGTAGCAGTGCCGGCAGGCGAGATTGCAGCGCCGCACCAGGTTCCAGATCACCACCGGCGCGCGCGGCTGCGGCGCCATGCCGGGCGGTGCCGGGTTCGCGATCTCCTGCATGTACTGCGTCACTCGGAACATCTTTCACCCCGCAGTCCAAATCTCACCACAGAGGCACTGAGACACAGAGAAGAAGCGCCTCACCCCCCGCTCTCTCCACGATCGTGGAGAGGGAGCTAACCGCAGCAGTCGAGCAGTCATGGTCTCCTCGCTTTTCTCGACACCCTCTCCGCCCGCTTGCGGGGGAGAGGGATGGGGTGAGGTGGGTGTCTCTGTAGTTAGCTCAGTCGCAGACCGGTCTTCTTCAGGATCCTGCTGCTGTAGAGCACTTCGTGCGCGTTGCTCGCGGCGCCGAGGACCTGCGCGATCTTGCGCACCTTGTCCTCCACTTCGGCGCGGTTGCGCCCGTGCACCATCGCGAACAGGTTGTAGGGCCACAGCGGCGGATGGCGCCGGCGCAGGTAGCAGTGGCTGACCAGGCCGCTATGCGCGATCTTCTCGCCGAGATCGTCGACCACCGCGTCGTCCACGTCCCAGACCGACATCCCGTTCGCGATGTAGCCGACGGCGTAGTGGTCGGGCACCGCGCCGATGCGGCGGATCACGCCGCGCTCGAGCATGCGCTGCATGCGCTGCATCACCTCCTCCGGGCCCGCGCCGACCAGCTCCGCCACGTCGTGGTAGGGGCGCGGCGCGAGCGGCAGCCCGGCCTGCGTGGCGCGCACGATAGCCTGGTCCAGTTCGTCGAGCGTCGAATCGGTATCCATTGCGGTGTCCTCAGAGCGGCAGGTCGAGCGCGACGAAGTATTCGCGCAGCTTGCGGAACTCGAATACCGGGTGCCCGCAGTCGCGCTCGATTTCGAACAGGACGCGGGAGACGGTCGCGGGGCTCGCGGCCGCGACCACGAACCACATGTTCAGCGCGTGCTCGCGCCGGTAGTTGTGGGCGACTTCCGGGTAGGCGTTGACGATCCGGGCGATACGGTCGTACTGGTCCTCGCGAACCTGCATCGCGGCGAGCGTGTACGCGCCGCCCAGGCGCTCGGCCTGGTACAGCGGGCCGAATCGCGTCAAGGTGCCTTCGGCGAGCATGCTCCGCAGGCGCGCGATCAACTCCTCTTCGCCGATCCCCAGCTCCTGCGCCATCTCCAGATAGGGCCGCTCGCTCACGGGAAAGCCCCGCTGCAGGCGGTTCAGAATCCGGCGGTCGAGGTCATCGAGCGCTGGCATAACGCGCCCCCTGCTGTTTGAAACGCCGCAGGCCGAACAGAACCTGCTGCGGAAACGCTTCCAGCCCGCAGCGCCGGGCGAGCGAGTAGACCGCGCCCAGCACCCGCATGCGGTTGCCGCCGTGAATCATGCAATACAGGTTGTAGGGCCACGAGCGCAGATCGCGCGCGCGCCGGTAGCACAAGGTCACGAAACGGGCGCCGGCGGCGGCGATCCCGAGCGAGTCCACGCGATCGTCCGGCACGTCCCAGACGACCATCGCGTTCTCGGTGAAGCCCAGCTCCCAATGGCGCACGATCACCCCGAAGCGCCGCATCGCGCCGAGCGTGCGCCAGCAATCCAGGGTGGCGATCACTTGCTCTTCGCTCATTGCGCATTGCTCGCCGAGCAGCGCGTACGGACGCGGCGCCAGCGGCAGGCCCTTTTCGAGCGCGGCGAGCAGGCCGCGTTCCCGCGCCGTCGGGTACAGCGGCCGGGAGGGAGCCCTCGCGCGCGCGGAGGTCTGCGGCGAACGGCCGCTCGCGAGGTCGAAACCCAGATCGATGTGATACTCGGTGAGCAGCGGCAGGCGCATCGCCGGCAACGCGCAGCGCGATTCGATGCGCGCAAGCACCGCGGCGAGCGCCTGCGCGTCGGCGGCGGTGACGACGAACCAGAGATTGATTTCGTGATCGCGCTGGTAGTTGTGATTGACCTCCGGAAAGGCGTTGACGGCTTGCGCGACATCGTCCAGCCGGTGTGCCGGCACCCGCATCGCGGCAAGCGTGCTGGCGCCGAAGGCGCCCGGGCGGAAGGTCGCCCCGACGCGGCTCACCTTGCCTGCCTTCTGCAGGCGCGCGAGCGCGGCAAGGACGTCGGGCATTTCGCGTCCGAGCCGGGCGGCGAATTCCCGGTAAGGCTCGGGACACAGCGGAAGATCTCGCTGGAATTCGTTCAGCAGCCGGAATTCGAGCGTGCTCATTCAGAACCCGATCCGGAACGCGCGCGATGCGAAAAAGATGCCGCTCGGCTTGTCTGCGGCGATGTCGGCGACGCGTTCCAGGCTGGCGGTGTCGTACACCACGACGCGATCGTCGTCGCGCGCGGAGATCCACACCGCTTCGCCGCGCGGCGTGAATTCCATGTGCAGTACCGCGCGCCCCGGCTCCAGCGTTCGCGCGATCGACGCGGATTCCGTGTCGATCACCTGCACCTTGCCGTTGTCGGGGAAGGCGAAGCTCACCCAGACCTGCCGCGCGTCGGGCCGCGCGACCACGAACACCGGCTGTCCGGCCACGGCGATGCGCGCGGACTCCTGCCACGTCTCCGTATCGACCACCAGCACTTCGTGCCGGCCGATTGCCGGCACGAACGCGCGCCGGCCCGCGACCGCCCAGCCTCGCAGGTGCGGCATCTTGTACACGGGGAGCTTCTCTTCGCCCTGGCGGTAGCCCTGCAGGATCCTGCGCACGCCGCGCTCTGGGTGCCACAGGTCGAGCAGCGCGAAGCCGTCCTCGCCATACAGCCCCGCGATGTACCAGCGCCCGTCGGGCGTCACCAGGCCGTCGTAGGGCTGCAAGCCGGCGGCGAACTTCTGCACCCGCGGCTGGCGCGGATTCGCGGCATCGAGCAGCCAGATTTCGCCGGCATCGAACAGGCTGAATACGAATCGACCGCCGGGCGCGTCGGCCAGCCCGACCACTTTCGAGCGCTGCCGTGCGTCGCCGAAGACGGCGGGAACGTCCGCGAGCGGTTCGAGCGTGGCCGCGGAGAACAGCTTCACGCCTCCTGGCGCGTAGTTCTGCGCCGCCACCACGCGGCCGTCCTGGGAGATTGCGCCGCCGATGCTGTTGCCGGCCTGCAGGATGCGGGCCTCGATGCGGGCAGTGAGCAGATCGATCTTGGTGAGCCCGCCGTCGCGCCCGAACACGAAGGCGTAGCGCGCGTCGCGCGAATACACCGCCGAGGCGTGCGACAGGTCGCCGAGCCCCTGCACCCGCGCGATGGCGGCGCGCGCGCTGGTGTCGAGCACCTGCACGCTGCCCGCCGCGCGCTCGATGACGATGCCCAGGTCGCCGGTGCCGCGCAGCTGCGCCTGCGCGCCGGATGCGACGAGCGCCAGGACTAGAGCAAAGGCGGATATCCCACCACCAAGGTGCCAAGACGCCAAGAAGCTCCTAGATTTGAATGCTTCCAGGCGCGATCCGTCTGCTTGCCGGGCAAGGCGTGCCGGACGGCATCGCTTGGTCGAAACAGTTGTTCCTTGGTGCCTTGGTGCCTTGGTGGTGATCATTTGCTTTCACGCGCATCGGGCAGCCCCTTCATCAGCGCCTCGACGATCCACTGCGCCTCACGCTCGGTGAGGAAGGGTTGCCAGCCGGGCATCGCGGTGCCCGGGCGGCCGTGCAGAACGACCTGCGTCAGGCTGGCGGCGGGTTTGTCGCGCAGCGCCTGGGGGTCGAGCGCAGGGCCGAGGCCGCCGGTGAGCCGCAGCCCGTGGCAGGCGCCGCAGTCGTGCCGCACGAGATGAGTCAGCTCCTGCCGGCGCGCCGCGCTCGGCTCGATGTCGCCGGCGGGATACACCGCGGGCGCCGTGAGCGACAGCGCGGCGGCGAGTACCGGTTCAAGAACGCAGTGTGTTGTCCGCCACATGTGCATGTTTGCGGGGTAGCTGAGCGCAACTTTGCCTGCGCGGAATTGCGCCTGCCTTGAGCCAAGTCAATCGGCGTGCACGAAAAAAAAGCGGGGCAGAACCCCCGCCGAAGAGGAGCAGACGCTGTGGACCTGCGCCGCGTCTGCGCTCACTTCCGTCGAACGGCGCCTGCGCTACTGCGCCAGCACCCACCGTACCAGGGTCTTCAGCTCCGAATCGCTCAACTTGCCCTTGTTCGGCGGCATGGGAATCGCACCCCAGACGCCGCTGCCGCCCTCGAGCACCTTTCTCTCGAGCAGTGCCTGGGCGTCCTTGTCGCCCTTGTATTTCTTCGCCACGTCCTTGTAGGCGGGACCGATCAGTTTCTTGTCCACGGCGTGGCGGGCCATGCAGCCCTTTGCGTTGGCGAGCTTTTCGGCGTCGTCGGCCGATGCGAGCCCGGCCCGGAAGAACACCGCGGCGGCGGCGATCGCGATCAGGATGTCGAGAAGACCGAATCTCATGGGCGCGCTCCTCAATAGATGTCGTGCTGCGTGTTGTAGACGTTGAAGTGGCCGGTGGGCGTGATCAGCCTGGGATCCTTGATCACCGCCTTGAGCTTGCGGGTCCTGTCGTCGACCACGACGAGGGCGGATTCCTGGTTCTTCGCGCTCCACACGGCGAACCACACCTCGTCGCCGGCCTTGTTGTATTCCGGCTGCACCACCCGCTTGGCGCCTTCCCCCAGGCCCGCCCATTCGCCGATGGGCAGGATCGCGGGCTTCTTCGACAGGTTGCGGATGTCGAATACCGCCACCGACTGCGAGATCCTGGCGTCGGGATTGAGCGGGGTATCGACCCACAGGTTCTTCGACTTGGGGTGGGTCTTGATGAACAGGTTGCCG
>DASRFY010000170.1:0-7188 GCA_035651315.1 Burkholderiales bacterium | reverse complement strand
CCGCGCCACCTCAACGGGCAGCAATCCTTCCTTGAGCAAGGCCAGCGCGCGCACGCGCCGGCGTTCCAATTCCTGCGGGCTTCCGGTAGGTCTCATCGCGCACCTCCGGACCACAGTATAGGACATTAGTTACGCAGGTATTAGTAACGTCAACGTAAGCAATAATGGCAGGCCGGGTGTATTGTCGGGCTGCCCCGCGGGGCCTCGCGCTTCTGGTCGCGAGTCCCCGATACACAACGACGGAAAGTTTTCATGACCGACCTGAGCCTCAAGCCTGTCAGCGAAGCGCCGAAGGCCGCTACCAAGATCCGCTTTGTCACCGCGGCAAGCCTGTTCGACGGCCACGACGCGTCGATCAATATCGTGCGCCGCATCCTCCAGGCATCGGGCGTCGAGGTCATCCACCTTGGCCACAACCGTTCGGTCGCCGAGATCGTCACCGCCGCGATCCAGGAGGACGTGCAGGGGATCGCCGTTTCCTCCTACCAGGGCGGGCACATCGAGTTCTTCAAGTACATGGTGGACTTGCTGCGCCAGCACGGCGCCGGTGACATCCGGGTCTTCGGCGGAGGCGGCGGGGTAATCGTGCCGCACGAAGTCGCGGACCTGCACAGCTACGGTGTGGCCCGCATCTACTCGCCGGAGGACGGCGCCAAGCTTGGCCTGCAGGGAATGATCGCCGACATGATCCGCACCGCGGATCACGATCTGTGCCTCGAGCTGCCGGCGAGGCTCGACGCGCTGTTCGAGGGCGAACCGCGGACGCTCGCCCGCATCATCACGGCGCTCGAGAACTCCACCCTTCCTGAGGCGAAGCGGCGCGAGATACTGCAACGCGCCGCCAAGCGCGACGGCGTGCCGGTACTCGGCGTGACCGGCACCGGCGGCTCCGGCAAGAGCTCGCTCACCGACGAGCTGATCCTGCGGCTGCGCCACGACCAGGACGAAAAACTGCGCATCGCGGTCATCGCGGTCGACCCCTCGCGCCGCAAGACCGGCGGCGCGCTGCTGGGCGACCGCATCCGCATGAATGCGATTCATCACCCGAACATTTTCATGCGCTCGCTCGCCACACGGGCGGCGGGCGGCGAGATCTCCGCCTGCCTGCCGGAGGTGATCGCGGCCTGCAAATGCGCGGGCTTCGACCTCGTGCTGATCGAGACCTCCGGCATCGGCCAGGGCGACGCCGCGATCGTGCCGCACGTGGATTTCTCGGTTTACGTCATGACGCCGGAGTACGGCGCCGCGAGCCAGCTCGAAAAAATCGAAATGCTGGACTTCGCCGATTTCGTGGCGATCAACAAGTTCGACCGGCGCGGCGCGCAGGACGCGCTGCGCGACGTGAGAAAGCAACTGCAGCGCAACCGCCAGGCGTTCACGGCCGCCCCTGAAGACATGCCGGTGTTCGGCACCGTTGCATCGAGATTCAACGACGACGGCGTCAGCGCGCTGTACGGGGCGATCGTCAACAAGCTCGCCGAGCGCGGGCTGCCGATCCGCGAAGGAAAGCTCAAGCCGGTCCCGGGGAAGCACTCCTCGGGCCGGAACGCGATCGTGCCCCCCGCGCGGGTGCGCTATCTCGCCGAGATCGCGGACACCGTGCGCGCCTACCACCGGCGTGCTGCGGAGCAGTCCAAGATCGCGCGCGAGCGGCAGCAGCTTCGAGCGGCAAAGCACATGCTGGAGCAAGCGGGCAAGGCCGCGGCCGAGCTCGACCCCCTCATCGAGGCGCGCGACAAGGCGCTCGATCCGGAGGCAAAGTCGCTGCTGGAAGGCTGGCCGAAGCTGAAGGAGGCCTATTCGGGCGACGAACACGTGGTCAGCGTGCGCGACAGGGAGATCCGCACCAAGCTGTTTCATACCACGCTGTCGGGCACGCGGCTGCCGAAGGTGGCGCTGCCGCGCTACGAGGAAGACGGCGAAATCCTGTCCTGGCTGACGCGCGAGAACGTTCCCGGGAGCTTCCCCTATACCGCCGGGGTATTCCCCTTCAAGCGCGAGAACGAGGACCCGACCCGGATGTTCGCCGGCGAGGGCGACCCGTTCCGAACCAACGCGCGCTTCAAGTTCCTGTCGAAGGACATGCCGGCGAAGCGGCTGTCGACCGCCTTCGACTCGGTCACGCTCTACGGCAACGATCCGGACGAGCGGCCGGACATCTACGGCAAGATCGGCAATTCCGGCGTGTCGATCGCCACGCTCGACGACATGGAAGTGCTCTATTCCGGTTTCGACCTGTGCGACCCGATGACCTCGGTGTCGATGACCATCAACGGGCCGGCGCCCTCCATTCTGGCGATGTTTCTCAACGCCGCCGTCGACCAGCAGATCGAAAAGTTCGAGACCCAGCACGGCCGCAGGCCGAAGCCCGAAGAGGCGGCGAAGATCCGCGCGTGGACCCTGGAGAACGTGCGCGGCACGGTGCAGGCCGACATCCTGAAGGAGGACCAGGGCCAGAATACTTGCATCTTCTCCACCGAGTTCTCGCTCAAGGTGATGGGCGACATCCAGGAGTACTTCACCGCCAACAAGGTGCGCAACTTCTACTCGGCCTCCATCTCCGGCTATCACATCGCCGAGGCCGGGGCGAACCCGATCTCGCAGCTCGCCTTCACCCTTTCCAACGGCTTTACCTTCGTCGAGGCGTATCTCGCGCGCGGCATGCACATCGACGAATTCGCGCCCAACCTGTCGTTCTTCTTCAGCAACGGCATGGACCCCGAGTACACCGTGATCGGGCGCGTGGCGCGGCGTATCTGGGCGATCACCATGCGGGAGCGCTACGGCGCCAATGAGCGCTCGCAGAAGCTCAAGTACCACTGCCAAACTTCGGGGCGCTCGCTGCACGCCCAGGAGATCGCGTTCAACGATATCCGCACCACGCTGCAGGCGCTGATCGCGACCTACGACAACGCCAACTCGCTGCACACCAATGCCTACGACGAAGCGATCACCACGCCGACCGAGGATTCGGTCAGGCGGGCGCTCGCGATCCAGCTCATCATCAACCGCGAGTGGGGGCTGGCGAAGAACGAGAATCCCAATCAGGGTTCGTTCATCATCGAGGAGCTGACCGACCTGGTGGAGGAGGCGGTGCTGCAGGAATTCGAGCGCATCTCGGAACGCGGCGGAGTGCTCGGCGCGATGGAAACCGGCTACCAGCGCGGCAAGATCCAGGAGGAGTCGCTGTACTACGAGATGAAAAAACACGACGGCTCCTACCCGATCGTCGGGGTGAACACTTTCCGCAACCCGGACGGCAAGGACCACGGCGGCACCATACCGCTCGCGAGGTCGAGCGAGGAAGAAAAGCAGGGTCAGATCCGGCGCCTGCGCGATTTCCAGAAGCGCCATGCCGCCGAAGCGCCGGCGGCGCTCGAGCGCCTCAAGAAGGTCGTGGTCGAGAACGGGAATGTATTTGCCGAATTGATGAACGCCGTGCGCTGCTGCTCGCTCGGCCAGATCACCCAGGCACTATTCGAGGTCGGTGGCCAGTATCGCAGGAACATGTAGCGCCGGGCCGTCCGACGACGACGCCAACTCACTTGGAGAAACTGCAATGTCCGAACCCGGTTTCCGGCTCGATCATCTCAATCTGCCTGCACGCGATCCGGAAGGGCTGGCGCGCTGGTATGCACGGACCTTCGGGCTGCAAGCCGATGGGCACCGCGTGCGCGGTCCGGGCCTGCTGATCGCATTCCAGGCCGGTGAGCCGGTCAGGCGCGCCCCGGAGCTTCACATCGGGTTTCGCGTCGCCGACATGAATTCGCTGAACCAGTGGGCGCGGAAGTTCGGCGCGCAGGTGATGACCGGAAGCGAGTTCGCCTCCTTCCGCACGTTCGACCCGGAAGACAACTGCGTCGAGATCTACTGCAAGGCCGACTCCTGAGGCGCGGGCGTCATCGCGTCGCGCCGCAATGGCGCGGCGCGTTTCCAACGAGCATTCTCCTCGCGCCGGGCAGGCGCGCGGCGATCCTCCAGGCGAGAGCCTGCATCGCCGGCCGGCGGGGGACGACCGGCCGAGGGGACCGCGACCACGACGGTCGCAAAAAAGTCGGCAGCCGTCCTCGCCCATAGTAAGCTTTGTCGAAACCGGAACGACCCGGTTCACATCGCGCGGCGCCGTGCACGACGCCGGGCCTACCATGGGGAGGAGACCTTTTGGCGCAGTCCGCAGCCGCCGGATCGGTGACGGCCGACACTTTCCCAAAGCTGCTGCTGCAGCACGCCTGCATTCGGCCGGAGCGCGTGGCCATTCGCGAAAAGGACCTCGGCATCTGGCAAAGCTGGGCCTGGCGCGAGGCCGCCGACGAGGTGCGGTTCCTTGCCTGCGGGCTGGCGGCGCGCGGCTTCAAGCGCGGGATGAACCTCGCCATCGTGGGGGACAACCGGCCGCGGCTGTACTGGTCGTTCGCCGCCGCCCAGTGCCTCGGCGGCGTGCCGGTGCCGATCTACCAGGACTCGATCGCCCAGGAAATGCTGTTCGTGCTCGAGAACGCGGAGATCGAGTACGCGGTGGTGGAAGATCAGGAGCAGGTGGACAAGCTGATCGAGTTGCTGCCCCAGTGCCCGCGCCTGAAGCACATCTATTACGACGACCCCCGGGGTCTGCGCAATTACGCCCAGCCGCAGCTCATGCCCTACGAGGAGCTGCGTGAAATCGGCCGCGAATTCGACGAGGCGAATCCCGGGTTCTTCGCGCACGAGGTCGCGGCGGGTAGGCCGGACGACGTGTGCGTGATCCTGTACACCTCGGGGACGACCGCGAAGCCGAAGGGCGTGTGCCAGACCCACGCCTCGTTCATCGCCGCCGCGCGCGGCGACGTCGCCTTCGACGGCTTCGACGACCGCGACGAAGTGCTGTCCTATCTGCCGATGGCCTGGGTGGGCGATCACCTGTTCTCGTACGCGCAGGCGCTGGTCGCCGGCTTCACCGTCAATTGCCCGGAATCCTCGGAGACGGTGATGAACGATCTGCGCGAGATCGGCCCCACCTACTATTTCGCTCCGCCGCGCGTGTTCGAAAACCTGCTCACCCAGGTAATGATCCGCATGGACGACGCTGGGCGGGTGAAGAAACGGCTGTTTCACTATTTCATGGGGATCGCGAAGCGCTGCGGCGCCGAGATCCTGGACGGCAAGCCCGTGCCCTTCGCGGACCGGCTGCTGTATTTCCTCGGCGATCTGCTGGTCTACGGGCCATTGCGCAATGTGCTGGGCATGAGCCGCATCCGCGTCGCCTACACTGGAGGCGCGGCGATCGGCCCCGACCTGCATCGCTTCTACCGCTCCATCGGCATCAACCTGAAGCAGCTCTACGGCCAGACCGAGACCGCGGTGTACGTGTGCAAGCAACCCGACGGCGAGGCGCGGCTGGATACCGTGGGCAAGCCGCTGCCGGGCGTCGAAATCCGGATCACCGCCAACGGCGAGGTCTGGGTCAAGACCCCGGGGATGCTCAAGGAGTACTACAAGCGGCCGGACGCGACCGTGGAGTCCCTCTCCCCGGACGGCTACTTCAAGACCGGCGACGCGGGATTTCTCGAAGACGATGGGCACCTGAAGATCATCGACCGCGCAGCCGACGTGGGCAAGCTGGCGGACGGGACCCTGTTCGCGCCGCAGTTCATCGAAAACAAGCTCAAGTTCTTCCCCTTCATCAAGGAGGCGGTGTGCTTCGGCGACAAGCGCGAGATGGTGTGCGCCTTCGTCAACATCGACATGCAGGCGGTGGGCAACTGGGCGGAGAAGCGCGGCCTGCCCTACAGCGGGTACATCGACCTCGCCGGCAAACCGCAGGTCTACGACCTGATCGGGGAGTGCGTCGAAAAGGTAAACGCCGACCTGGCGCGCGACGCGCATCTTGCTGGCTCGCAGATCAAGCGCTTTCTGGTGCTGCACAAGGAACTCGACGCGGACGACGACGAGCTCACCCGCACCCGCAAAGTGCGCCGCGGCTTCATCGCGCAGAAATACGCGCCGCTGGTCGCGGCGCTCTACGCCGGGGTCGAACGCTGCACCACCGAGACCGAGGTGAAATTCGAAGATGGCAGGAAGGCGAGGATCCGTGCCGATCTGAAGATATGCGGGGCGAAGACCTTCTCGCCAGCGGCGGCGAAGGAGGCCGCCTGAAATGGGCGCGCGCCGGCTCGGCGAACCGCTGCTGAGCGTGGACAACATTTCGCTCGCTTTCGGCGGCGTCAGGGCGCTTTCGGGCGTGAGCTTCCACGTGCGCGAACACGAGATCCTTGCCGTCATCGGCCCTAACGGCGCGGGCAAGAGCTCGCTTCTCAACGTGATCAACGGCGTGTATCACCCGAGCGAGGGCACCGTCACCTACAAGGGCACGACCCGCCGGCAGATGCGGCCCCATGAAGCGGCGCGCCAGGGGATCGCGCGCACCTTCCAGAACATCGCGCTGTTCAAGGGGATGACCGTGCTCGACAACATCATGACCGGGCGGACGCTGAAGATGCACGCGGGGTTTCTGTCCCAGTGCCTGTACTTCGGGCGCGCGCGGCGCGAGGAACTGGCGCACCGCAGTAAAGTGGAGCACATCATCGACTTCCTGCAGATCGAGTCGATCCGCAGGACGCCGGTGGGGCGGCTGCCCTACGGCCTGCAGAAGCGGGTCGAGCTCGGCCGCGCACTCGCCGCGGAGCCGGAGCTGCTGCTGCTCGACGAGCCGATGGCGGGAATGAACGTCGAGGAAAAGCAGGACATGAGCCGCTTCATCCTCGACGTGAACGACGAGTTCGGCACCACCATCGTGCTGATCGAGCACGACATGGGCGTGGTGATGGACCTGTCGGACCGGGTGGTGGTGCTCGACTACGGCCGCAAGATCGGCGACGGCACGCCGGACGAGGTCCGCAACAACCGGGCGGTGATCGACGCGTACCTGGGCGTCGCCCACCGACAAACGGGTGAGGGGTGAAGGAGAGAGGAGTGAGGGAAATCAAGGTATGCGGGCAGTACCTCGTTGCGCCAGTGCTGGTCGGTAGGTGCTAGGCAACGCCGTTGTGCTCCTCGCCCCTTATCCCTCGCCCCTCACGACTTAGCGGGTAAGTCTCAGCGTTCGTTGGACGGTCATGTATCAGCGTTCCTTGGACGGTTTTTTTGTAATGTGAGGCTTTTCCGAACAAACTGAACATGGCTAAAAAACATCGAGTGAGCGCCGCCGTCGGG
>DASRFY010000169.1:0-13345 GCA_035651315.1 Burkholderiales bacterium | reverse complement strand
ACCCGACGGCATTGGCGACCGCGCTCGCCCGCCTGCTTCTTGATCCGGCGGAGCGCAGCCGCCTCGGCCGAGCGGGTCTCGCATACGCACGCGAAAACTTCGGCATCGATGCCATGTTGGACCGCATGGAGGCTATCTTCCGCGCGGCTGTCGAGGCGCGCTGATCGTGTGCGGAATCGCCGGTTTCTTCTCGCTTGCCCCGAAGGAGCGCCGGGTCGGCGACCGAATGCTCGACCAGCTCCGCCGCCGCGGCCCGGACGCCCAGCATGAGGTGACATGGGACGCTTCCTTCCGCCGCGACGATCGGGGACCGGTGTACAACGCGCTGCTGCATGCGCGGCTGTCCATTATCGATCCTCGGCCTGAGGCCGATCAACCGATGAGCAACGACGCGGGCGACATCTGGATTTGCTACAACGGCGAGGTATACGACTGGTCCGCCCACGCCGACGAATTACGCGCACGGGGGGCGGTATTCCGCACCCGATCGGACACCGAGTTCATACTGCATGCTTACGAGGCCTGGGGCGACGAATGCCTGTCGCGGCTGCGGGGCATGTTTGCTTTCGCCATCCTCGACCTGCGCCTCCAGCGCGTGCTGTTGGCGCGCGACCGGCTCGGGCTCAAACCGCTGATCTATACGCTTCAAGGTGACAGCCTTGCCTTCGGCTCCACAGTGCGATCGGTGCTGCCGTTCCTGCAGGCAGACCAGCGCGCCTTCTCTCCTGAGGCGATCGACGCATACCTCGCGCATCGCTATATTCCGGCACCTGCCACTATCTTGGATGGCGTGAACCGGCTCGAGAACGCGTACTGCGCTGTGTTCGATCTACGGACCCGCCGTTTCGAGAAGCGCCGCTACTGGGTGCCGCGGCCGAGGAAAGTCGACTGGCTGCAAACGCTCGACGCGGCGGTTACCATGCGCACGGTGGCCGACAGGCCGGTGGGCGTTTTCCTCAGCAGCGGTATCGACTCGTCCGTCATAGCCGCTCGACTCGCACGATCCGGCAGGCGCGATTTGCACACATTTAGTGCTGCATTTCCCGGATCTTCGATGGACGAAGGCCCGCTAGCGTCTCAAATCGCGAAATGCCTCGGCCTCGTGAATCATCAGGTGAACGTTCCGGAAAGCATTGCCGCGGATTTTTCCCGCATCATCGCCGATCTCGACGAACCCTTTGCCGACCCGAGCAGTGTGCCGAGTTGGTATCTCGCCCAAGAGACTACAAGGCACGTGAAAGTTGTGCTCGGCGGAGATGGCGGCGACGAGATTCTGGCCGGCTACAAGAGGATCGGCAAACACCTGCGCAGTCGCTGGCGGCGTGGATTGCGCCTTCCCGGGCTCAGGCCGCTGCCGACAGCATGGCCGAAAGGATGGGAGAAGTGGATCGCCGAGTTCGGCATGGATTGGCGCGAGGCGTACAGCTCGCGCTTCTCCGGATTCACCTGGGGCCAGCGCCGTTTTCTGCAGCCGGGCAGAGACAAGCTGCCCGCGACGCATTGGCGGATGCCGTCCGACGCAGAAAAGAGCCCGATCGCCGAATTGCTCGAGATGGACTGGCACAACTACCTGCCGGAATACGTGCTGCGCAAGGCGGACTTGTGCACCATGGCGCACGGCCTGGAGCTGCGCGCGCCGTTGCTCGACCACCCGTTCTTCGAGTCCCTGCTTGCCGTTCCAGAAGCGCAGCGTTACACCCGCCCGCCGAAACTACTGCTCAAACCAGCCTGCACCGAATTGGACGGTTTGCAGCTCTTCGGCCGAAAGAAGAAGGGCTTCAATCCACCACTCGAGAGGTGGCTGCGTCGCGATCTTGCCGAGAGATTGGACGGTCTTGGCGAGCGGCTCGATCACGCGACCAGCGCGCAGATCTCGGCGGCTGCGGTGCAGCGGATCGTAGCCGCCTACCGGATCGGACATAAAATGCTTGCGGAGCAAGTTCTGCAGCTCTTGGTTCTGGACGAATCGCTGTATCAGCTTGCCACCCTGAGAGAAACCACCGTTGCGTAGTCGCTTTCCTGGCCGGATGCTGGTCGCATCGCTGGCAGTACTGAACGTCCTCCGGCGCGCCGGCGGGCGCAGCAAGCCAGAATCACCCGCGCGAATCCTCGTGCTTCATCACCTGTTGTTGGGCGACACGATTTTGCTTACTCCGCTGCTCAAAAAGCTGCGGGCAGTTTATCCGAGGGCGCACATCATTATGACATGCTCGGTACCATACATCGGACTATATTCTGCACGGCCTTACGGGGTGGAAGTCCTGCCGTTCGACGATCGCGACATCGGCAGCATCCGTCGCATGTTTCGCCAAGACCGTTTCGACCTTACCCTCATTCCGGCGGAAAATCGTCTGAGTTGGCTTGCCGCAGCGATTGGCTCGCGATGGGTTGTGGCATTCGATGGCGACCGGCCCGCCTACAAGAACTGGCTGATCGACGAACTTCGTCCATTCCCGCGGACGCCCATGGCGTGGGGCGACTTGGTATGCCTGCTGCTCGACGGACCGCCGCCTGCGCCCTATTCACCTACCGAATGGCCGGCTCCCGGCTGCGAGCCTTTCGAACTGCCTTCGAAGCCGTACGCTGTACTTCACGTCGGTGCGAGCTCGCGGTTGCGCTTGTGGGAACCCGAGAAATGGCGGGAGCTTGCCAGCCACGTTCGCAGCCTGGGCCTTGCCGTAGTATTGACCGCCGGACCGCGCGAAACGTATCTTCTCGAGGAGGTGGATCCCGATTGGCTGTATCGCCGCTATGCCGCTACTCTGGCTCTCGAGCAGATGTGGCGCCTGCTTGCGCAGGCTGATCTGTTGGTCTGCCTGGATACCGGCATCGCTCATCTCGGCCGTCTGGTCGGCGTACCCAGCGTTGTGCTGTTCGGACCGGGTTCGGCGACCTTGTTCGGCGGCGGCGACTTCTGGCGAACGATTCCCGACCGCAAGGTGTTTGTGCCCGATTTCCCTTGCCGTGACGAAAACATGATCTTTCGCAGACACGTCGATTGGGCAGGTCACTGCGGCCGCACGACGCTGCAGTGTTCGGCGCCCAAGTGCATGCACGCACTTACCGTGAAAAGCGTCGGGCAGGCGGTAGACGACCTGATATCCCGCCGCACCGGTACAGGCCACCAGAACTCTTCCACCAACTGAGCAACTTTCGAGGACTGCCGTTGACAATACAAGATCGACGGCGGACGCGCAGCTGCGAAGAATGAGGGTTCTGACCGATCTTAGCGACGACGAGCCGCTGCTTAGAACTTTCCGATCAATCGGGGCCGAAGTCGACCGTGCTCGCGCCTTGCCGGAAATCGACCTCGGTCGCGGCTACGATCTCTACCTCGCGGACCTCTTCGGTTTCCTGAGCAAACGTCCGATGCGCTTTCTTGCGATGAAGAAGACGCTAGAGGCGCGGGCTATTCCGGTGGTCGTCTGGAATCGCGATGCTCCGTGGAACTGCGCCATCAAACCGTGGCGCAAGCCGTGGATCCGCCTTTTGGGCCTGGTGGATATCTACCTTGCGCACTCGCTGCAAGGAGCGGAGGATTTCGCAGCGAACTGGCACTATTTCCCGAACGCCGCCGAGACTGGGACCTACCACTTGAACGGCGCAACGTTCGAAGACCTGCGGAATCCGGCTCTTTATCGCACCGACGTGGCGTTTTACGGATCGCTCAGTCCTTCATATGCCCGCGTCGGGCCGCGCGTCGAATTCATGAACGCGCTGAAGACCCGATTGCGATCGGCCGGAATCAGCGTGGACATTCGGGACGCTTGCCCGGGACCGGAACAGATGTCGCCGGCGGCGCAGATCGAGCAGATTCAGACCAGCCGCATCAACCTGAATGTGGGCGCGGTATGCGATGACCGGCAGGCGAGCTGGGGGCTGCCGGAACGCTGCTTCGGGGTGCCGGCGTGCGGCGGATTCCTGCTCTGCGATTACCGCCATCACGCCCTGGACACTTTTTCCGCGCAGGCATGGGCGGACTTCGTGGATCTCGACGATTGCGTGCGTGCGATCCGCTACTATCTCGATCATTTCTCCGAAACCCGACGCAAAGCCGAGTTGCTCCACGCGGAGACAATTGCGCGACACACATATCGACAGCGAGCGGCAACGGTCCTGGCGCTGGCGGAAGCCTGGAAACGGGTGCGGCGATGAGTCGCGAGCCGTTACGTTTTCTGGTCATCCGCCGCGACAATATCGGCGACCTGGTGTGCACGACACCGTTCATTCATGCCCTGCGCGGACGTTTTACGGTTGCCCGAATCGACGCGCTCGTGAACACGTACAACGCGGCTGTTCTAGACCGAAATCCAGACCTAGATGCGGTGCACGTTTACTCAAAGGCGAAACACCGCGAGCAAGGCCATGGCGTCCTGCGAGTCTATTGGGACCGTGCGAGATTGCTCTGGAAGCTGCGGCAGCAGCGGTACGACTATGTGATCCTGGCAGGCTCGGGCTACCAGAGGCACGCGCTGCGGACCGCGCGCCTCATCAGGCCGAGACATATCGTCGGCTTCGTCCATGACAAGGACTATGCGGGGCCGATCGATGTGCCGGTCTGGAAAGATCCAAAAGAAATTGCGCACGAAGTAGAAGTGGTTCACCGATTGCTTCGGCCGCTGCATATCGAGGATCCGCCATCGGGCTTAAGGGTATTTCCTGATGCTGGCGCCGTGGCCGACGCGCGAAGCAGCCTGCGTATGCGTACGGCACTGGATCCGGACAACCTGGTCGGACTTCACATCAGCGCTCGCTCGCCGGATCGCCGCTGGCCGGCGGAGAAGTTCGCTGCATTCGCGAAGTCGCTGCACGAGGGGCACGGGTGCGCCTTCCTGCTTTTCTGGTCTCCTGGGTCGGAGGAAAATCCGCAGCACCCGGGAGACGACGAGAAGGCGCGCACGGTCCTGGACGCCTGCGCCGGGCTGCCGATTCAAGGGTTTCGCACGGAGCGCCTGGACGAGCTGATCACCGGTCTGGCGCTGTGCCACACCGTGGTGTGCAGCGACGGCGGTGCTGTGCATCTGGCGGCCGCACTCGGCAAGAGGATCGTCTGCTTCTTCGGGCGCGAATATCCTGAACGATGGTATCCGTGGCGGGCCAGGTATGTCCTGTTGCGGAACGACTCGCGCCAAGTCGCTGATATCAGCGTGGACGAGGTGGTCCGGGCGTACGAATCCTTGAGGGCACGCGTTACAACCGGGGCCACCCTGCGATAGGGTACTCGTCGAATGGCGTGGTCGGTGGTTCGATCAGCAAGCCGCTCGCGGGCCGACTATTGCGGCCTTCCGCTTGCAGCGTGAACGTGCCGCGGGCGGACCGCAAACTACCGGCGTCGAGGCTATGGGTCTGCAGGCTGCACCGCGCGAGCAGCAAGAAAGACCACGTAACGACACTCCGCGCCCTTTCTGGACACTGAGTACAGGACGGACCAGGTGAACGATCCCGATCTCGACCGCAATCGCCTCTCGGCGGTCGTCATTACGCTCAACGCCGCGAGCCGGCTCGAGGCCTGCCTGCAGAGCCTGGGATTCGCGGACGAGATCGTCATCGTGGATTCCGGCAGCACGGACGGCACCGTGGAGCTTGCACTTAGGTACGGCGCGCGCATCTTGGCGCGAGAGTTCGACGGGTTCGGGCCGCAGAAGCAGTACGCGGTGACGCAGGCCGCGCACGACTGGGTGCTGTGCATCGACGCGGACGAGCGGTTGAGCGATGCGCTGCGCGAAAGCATGGTGGCCGCGCTGCGGGAACCTCGTTTCGCAGCATACAAGTTTCCCCGCTGCAACCGTTTTCTCGGCAGATGGCTGCGCCACGGCGAGGGCTACCCGGACTTGAGCCTGCGCCTGTTCGACCGCCGGCGTGCGCGCTGGTCGGATGATCCAGTGCACGAAAAGGTCGTATGCAACGACCCGGTCGGCAGGCTGGAAGGAGATCTGATGCACGAGTCGGCGGAGTCCTTGCACAGCTATCTGGAGAAGCAGAATCGCTACACCAGCCTGCAGGCGCAAGTGCTGTTCGAGAGCGGCAAGCGGCCGAGCGCTGCGAACCTGGTTCTGAGCCCTCTGGTGCGGTTCGTGAAGTTCTATTTTCTGCGGCTCGGATTCCTCGATGGCGTGCCGGGACTGATTCACATCGCGATCGGCTGCTACAACTCGTTCATGAAAATTGCCAAGCTGTTCGAGCTTTGGCGCGGTGCGCCCCGGACGATGCTTCGGGCCCGCGACTGAAAGGGAGTCGGATTACAGGTCGAATACGTCGATCTGTTGGCGCTATACGAGAAGTCTGCCCCGGGCTTACCGGGCGGATCCGCATGAGCGGCGCGCAGGTTCCTTCAGCATCCGCGAATTCACTCCTTCTCCCCGGAAGGCCGGGCGCTCACTTCGGGAACGCGGACTTGTTTCGCGCCTGGAACATGAACAGCCGCTTGTTCATGGTTTTCCTGACCCCGATCCGGAACTGCTCGCTGAGATAGGCCAGCAGCTCGAAGTCGCGGTTGCCGTGCAGCTCTCCGTAGATCCATTTCACTTTGCCGAGAAAATCGCGACCGAGGCTCGTCAAGATGTCGTACTCCGCGCCTTCGGTATCGATCTTGATCACGTCCGCAACCTCGATGTCGAGCTCCTGCATCATCGACCTTGCCTCGCGGACCTCGACGCGTACGCGCCGCCCGGCGTCGCTTCCCGCCTCGTGGAAGGAATAGCCGCCTAGATTCGTCGCCGTGTCCGAGTGAAACATTTCGAAGGAGCCGTCTTTCGCGCCGAGCGCCTTCATGATGGGACGCACGTTGCCGAGAGCCTCGACGTTCCTGGAAAGGAGAGCGAAATTGGCCGGGACCGGCTCGAAGGCGAATATCTTCGCCTGCGGAAATCGTCTCGACAGGTAGTTGGAGGCGATTCCGATGTTGGCTCCGATATCGAGGACGACCTTCGCGTCAATATCGTCGGGCAGCCAATATTCCGCTTTCGAGCCCGGCTTCAGCAGGATTTCGTAAATCAGAGACTGATCGCTGGTTCCCGGACGATAGTTCAGCCGTGCGCCCTTCCAGACATATTCGTGCGTCAGGTCCGTTCGTGGCGGGGAGGATCTGTCCATGAGGAAGGCGAGGGATCCCGATCGCAACAGCCATTTGAGAGATGTCTTTAGCTCCACTGTGTGATTCCTATTTGTCGTAGATGACCTTGTCGATCGACGCGAGCACCCGCTCGACCGGCAGCATGGTCAGGCAATCGCTGACCTTGCTACCGCCGCAACCGTCGAGCCCGCACGGGTGGCACGAGTACGGCTGCGTCAACACTTCCGCGCGCGGGTTGCCCCACGGTCCCCACTCCTGCTCCGAAGAAGGACCGAAAAGCCGCGAATCCTTCTCGACCGACGAGCTCTTGAACAGCCAGCGCGAAGTGGGATGCACGAGCAGATAATCCCTGGGCTCGATCCCGCCGGCGCCCTCGCTCCAAGAGCGGGTGACGATGGTCACCGACGAGCCTCGCGCGCGAAGCGCCGAGACCGCACGCTCGACGAAGCGCTCCGCCCCGCCGAAGGGGTTGTAGCGCTGCCGGATGATCGCGATGCGCATGGGGAGCAAACGGGGAAACCAGGACTCAGGACGCAGGACCTAGGGAAAACAAGGGCCTGGTCCCGGTGCGGTGGCCGGCTTTGCGTACTGTGCGATCCGGCTGTATCAAGGAGCCGCGGCCGACAGACCCGGCACGATGCGCGTTGCGTCGCGAATGAGCGCCTTGTCGAAAGTGCGGAAGGCTTCATCCCCAAGGCTCAGCGCCAGATGCAGGGCGTCGGCGAAGTCCATGCCGGATTCGAACCAGCGCAGCGCGGAAATCAAGGCCTCGTATTCTCGGGGCCTGAAATTCGGCAGGCCGAGCAGCGTGCGCATGCCGAGAAGCACTTCCTCACGCGAACAGCCGTTCGCCTGAAGTACCCATACGAGTTCCAGCATCACCGTGATCGGTGCGGTGTAGTTCTCGCGTTGCTTCAGAAGCGCGGCGGCGGCACTGGCCTGCTTTGGGTCGTCCTTCAGCAGGTAGCGGGCGAGGACGTTGGTGTCCAGGGCGATCATTTCCGCGTGGCTTTGTCCTTGGTGGACACCAGATCCAGGATCTTCGCTCGCGTCTCCTCCTCGGTCAGCCGCTTGCGCCCGCGCCGATGGAGGATTCCCAAGCCACGTTCGACCTCGGTGCGCGGAAAATGCGGCGCCGGCACGAGTCGGATCTCGTCACCTACGAACGAGATGATGAACTCGGTGCCCGTCGTGAGCTTGTGCGCTTCCCGGATGTTCTTGGGAATGACGATTTGCCCCTTGCTCGAGAGCTTGACGGTATCCATGGCTTCTTCGGGTCGGTAAGACGAAAAGTAAGATCATGCTAGCGGCGCGTGGGCCGATTGTCCACGCTGCAGCCCCTAAGGCAGGCGCGTGCCTGCGTCAAGCGACGCCGGCTTCGTGCGCCTGCCGGTCGGCGTGGTAGCTGGAGCGCACCAGTGGGCCGCAGGCGGCGTGCTTGAAGCCCATCTCCAGCGCGCGCGCCTCGAACGCCTTGAACTGCGCCGGCTCGACGTAGCGCAGCACCGGCAAGTGTCCGCGCGTGGGCTGCAGATACTGCCCGACGGTGAGCATCTCCACGTCGTGCGCGCGCAGGTCGCGCATCACCTCGAGGATCTCGTCGTCGGTTTCGCCCAGACCGACCATGAGGCCGGACTTGGTCGGAATTTCGGGGAAGCGCGCCTTGAAGTCCTGCAGCAGCTTCAGCGAATGCCGGTAGTCGGCGCCGGGACGCGCTTCTCGATACAGGCGGGGCACGGTCTCGAGATTGTGGTTCATCACGTCCGGCGGGCTGGCGGCGAGCCGGTCCAGGGCGGTCTCCAGGCGGCCGCGGAAGTCCGGAACCAGCACCTCGATGCGAGTATGCGGCGAGTGCTCGCGCACCGCGCGGATGCTGTCGGCGAAATGTTGTGCGCCGCCGTCGCGCAGGTCGTCGCGGTCCACGCTGGTGATGACCACGTACGCAAGGCCCATCGCCGCGATGGTGCGCGCGAGGTTCTCCGGCTCGTCGGTGTCCGGCGGTTTGGGGCGGCCGTGGGCGACGTCGCAGAACGGGCAGCGGCGCGTGCACAGGTCGCCGAGGATCATGAACGTCGCGGTACCCTTGCCGAAGCATTCGCCGATGTTCGGGCAGGAGGCCTCTTCGCACACGGTGTGCAGGCCGTGCTCGCGCAGGATGCGCTTCACTTCGTAGAAGGCGCCGCCGGAAGGCGACTTGACCCGGATCCAGTCCGGCTTTTTCAGCGGCTGGATGGGGATGATCTTGACCGGGTTGCGGGCGGTCTTCTCGGCGCCGGTCTGGCGCAGCGTGTCGTCGCTCATGAGGGATGGTTCCACAGCTTGGACTGCAGCGCGGCGAGAAGTTTCTCGCCCAACCTGTCGATCGGCTCCTCGATGCCCAGGTCGCGCGTGCGGGTGACCGCGAGGCCGGCGTAGCCGCAGGGATCGATGTCGCGAAACGGCGCGAGGTCCAGGTCGACGTTGAGCGCCAGGCCGTGGTAGCTGCAGCCGTTGCGGATGCGAAGTCCGAGCGCCGCGATCTTGGCTCCTTCGACGTACACGCCGGGCGCATCCTCGCGGCCCGACGCGTCGACGCCGTACTGGCGAAGCAAATCCACCACCGCCGACTCCAGCCGCCGCACCAGCGCGCGCACCCCGAGGTTCATCCGCCGCAGGTCGAGCAGCGTGTAGACGACGATCTGACCGGGGCCGTGATAGGTGATCTGGCCGCCGCGGTCCACCTTCACGACGGCAATGCCGTTGTCGCGCCGGGGCAGATGTTCCGGCCTGCCGGCGAGGCCCAGCGTGTAGACCGGCGGGTGCCGCAGCAGCCACAGCTCGTCCGGCGTGTTCGAGCCTCGCCGCGCGGTGAAATCCTGCATCGCGCGCCAGGTGGGCTCGTACGGGGCGACGCCGAGGCGACGCACCAGCACCGAGGACTGAGGACTGAGGACTGAGTGTAGTTCGGTCTGCACCAGGGCTTGCACTTGCTAATCACCAGTCACGAGTCACCGGTCACGATCGTTAGAGCACCATCACCACGGACGGATGGTCGCACAGTTCCCGGTACAGCGCGTCGAGCTGGCCGCGCGAGGTCGCGCGAATGGTGCAGGTCACGCTCAGGTAGTTGTTCTTCTTGCTCACGCGCATTTCGACCGTGGCCGGGTCGAAATCGGGCGCATGGCGCTGGACGATGTCGACGATGGTCTGCACCAGGTGCGGCTCGCGCCTGCCCATCGCCTTGATGGGGAAGTCCACCGGATACGCGATCGGGCTGTCGCTGCTCATACTATCGCCGGGGCGCGCATCACGCTCGCCTTGTAGTCCTGGTACAGGGAATAGACGCGCCGGAACAGCGGCCCCGGCCGCCCGTCACCCACCGGCCTGTCGTCGAGCCGGGAGATCGCGAGCACTTCCCGGGTGGAGGAGGTGAGCCACAGTTCGTCGGCCGCGCGCAGCTCGGCTTCCGACACCTCGCGTATCTCGCAGCGGGTGCCTGCGTGCCGCGCCAGCTCGAGCACCACGTCGTAGGTGACACCGGGCAGCATCAGGTGATTCTTCGACGGGGCGAGCAGGACGCCGGAGGCGACCGCGAAGATGTTGCTCGCCGCGCCCTCGGTGAGGAACCCGTCGCGCAGCAGCACCGTCTCCACGCAGCCCGCGTCCACCGCGAGCTGGCGCAGCAGCACGTTGGGCAGCAGGGAGATCGACTTGATGTCGCAGCGCAGCCACCGGTTGTCGGTCGCCGTTACCGCCGCCACGCCGTTTTCCACCTGCTCCCGAGGCGGGGTCGCGAGCGGGTTGCTCATCATGAACACGGTCGGCGCCACGCCCTGCGGCAAGGCGTGATCGCGCTTGGCGACGCCGCGCGTGACGTGAAGGTACAGCGACTGGTCCTGTGCTTCGTTCAGCTCGATCAGCCTGCGGATCAGGCGCGACCAATCCTGAGCGCTGTGCGGATTGGGCAGGCGAATGCCGTCGAGGCTCGCCTGCAGTCGCCGCAGGTGCTCCTCGAGGCGGAAGGGATGCCGCGAGTAGACCGGGATCAGCTCGTAGACGCCATCGCCGAAAATGAAGCCGCGGTCCAGCACCGGGATCTTCGCGTCTTCCAGCGGCATGAATTGGCCGTTCAGGTAGATCATGGGGGAACGGGTGATCGAGTGATTGGGTGATCGAGTATGTTTTTCCTAGCCCTTCAGTTCATCAGCAGTCTCAGGCTGTGCCATGCTCGCACCATCAGGCTTGCCATGGTGATGTTCTCCAGCGACACCACGGGGTACTCGCCGTAAGGCCTGCCGTCCAGGGACAGCAGCAGCTTGCCGACCCGGTCGCCGGCGCGAATCGGCGCCAGCAGCGGCTGCATGCTCTCCAGCGTGGCTCTGAGCCGCACGCCCAGCCCTTTCGGGATCGTGACGTAAAGATCGGTGTTCAGGCCGGCCTGGAACGTGTCGCGCACCCCCTTCCATATCGGCAGCTCGCGCACCGACTGGCCTTTCGCATACAGCCTGAACGTGTCGAAGGACTCGAAGCCGTAATTGAGCAGTTTCTGGGCGTCGGCGGCGCGGCCGCTGTCCGATTCGGAATCGATCACCACCGAGATCAGCCGCCGGTCGTTGCGCTGCGCGGTGGCGACGAGGCAGAAACCGGCGCTTTCGGTGAAGCCGGTTTTCATGCCGTCGACGTAAGGGTCGTGCCCGAGCAGCCGGTTGCGGTTGTACTGGGTGATGTTGTTGTAGGTGTACTCGCGCAGGGCGTAGAGCGGAAAGTATTGCGGGAACTCGCGGATAATCGCCGCCGCGACCGAGGCGAGGTCCGCGGCGCTCGCGAGATGATGCTCGCTCGGCAGGCCGGTCGCATTTTCGAAGTGCGAGTTCGCGAGCCCCATCCGCGCCGCTTCGCGGTTCATCCGTTCGACGAATGCTTCTTCGCTGCCGGCTACGCCTTCGGCGAGCGCGACGGTCGCGTCGTTACCCGACTGCACGATCATGCCGCGCAGCAGGTCCTCGACCGCGACCTCCGATCCGGGCTCGACGAACATGCGCGAGCCCGGCGCATGCCAGGCCCGCTCCGAGATCTTGAGCCGTTGGGCGAGGGAAATCTCCCCGTGGCGGATCGCGTCGAACACGACGTACGCCGTCATGAGCTTGGTCAGCGACGCCGGCTCGATCCTCTCGTCGGCGTTCTTTTCGGCGAGCGCGCGCCCGCTCCGGTAGTCGAGCAGATAGTAGGCCCTGGCGGAGACGGCGGGCGGCTCGGCCGCCCCGGGCAGCGCCTGCGCCGACGCGGCTGCACAGGCGAGCCACAGCAGAAAGACGGGGAGAACTCTCATCGCGACAGGCGAAATTATACCCGGCACCGCCGGGCGTCCGGGCATTGCCCGCCGGGGCCGACTCTGGAACAATGCACCGGCCCCGAGTTCGAACCGCACGATGCTCGCCCGCCTGCTCGCCGTCCTGTGTTTCCTGACGATTTCCGTCGCCGCGATCGCGGCGCAACCTGTCCGCGTGACCAACGCCTGGGCGCGTGCGACCGCTCCCGGGCAGCAGGTCGCCGGCGTGTATCTGGACATCGCCAGCGACACTGATGCCAGGCTCGTCGGCGTGGAATCCCCGCTGGCGGGACGGGTGCAGCTACACCTGATGCGCATGGACAACGGGATCATGCGCATGCGGGAGGTGAACGCCATCGACCTGCCGGCAGGCCGCACGGTGAGCCTCAAGCCGGGCGACGTGCATCTGATGCTGTTCGACCTGAAGCGCCCGCTCAAGCCCGGGGATCGGCTGCCGCTGAAGCTGAAGATCGAGGACGCGAAGGGCAGGACGCATCTGGTCGACGCGATCGCCCGCGTGCGCAACCTCGACGGGTCGGAACCGAAGTGAGTGATTGGCTGATCAAGAAATAATGAAGTGATCGAGTGATCGCGCGGTCGCCATGCTTGTTCGCCTGATCGCCCAGTCACCCAATCATTCCATCACCCTGTAACTTCCCAGCCAACCCTCTTCCACCCAGTTGCGCAGCAGTTGCGCCGCGCGTTGCGCCGCGCCCGCCTCGTGCCGCGCGGCGAGGATTGCGCAGACTTCCGAAAACGCCGCGCCGCGCAGGACCGCTTCCAGCATCCGCGCCTCGTCCTCGGCGAGCGGACGGAAGTAAGTGTCGAGCTGCCTGCGCCAGATCGCCGTCGTCGCCGGCGGCTCGAGCGTCGAGGCGGCCGGCGGGGCCACGCCGTCCCGCGCCGCGCGCCAGATCTCGGCGACGTTCCAGTGCAATCGCAGCACGTGCAGCGAAGGATGCCCT
>DASRFY010000168.1:0-2815 GCA_035651315.1 Burkholderiales bacterium | reverse complement strand
CGCGGATGACGATCCTGTCGTCATTGTCTGGCTACAGCTCGCGCTGGATGCACGGCAATCCGAACTGCTCGACGCCCTGCTTGAGAATCTGGGCTTCCTGGGCCGCGCCGAGTCCTGGGTGGACGCTCGCCGCGCGCCGGCGCCGGTGGACTTCAACTGCGTGCCCGCCGCCGAATCCGTGGATGCTGAAACAGGAGAGGTGACGGGCGAGATCGTGCGCCTGATGGCACCGAACACGCCGGAGATTTATCGCGCATTCCGTTCGGGAAAACTCGAAGCCGCCGGGATCAAGCTCGACCGCGCGGGGCGCCCGCCCAGGCTCAAGCCGGACCAGAAGAAGCTGCTGACGACCCTTCCCGAGGACTGGCTGAACGCCATCGGCGTGGAAACCGGCGAGCTCCAGGCCGCCGGCTGGAGCGCGCCGCCCTGTGCACGGACCGTAAGCTACCGCCGGCCACTGCACGCGCTCAGGACCACCGCGCCGAAGGTCCTCCGCAAGCCGGCGATCGTCAGGCCGGACACGGCCGTCACCACTGCACGCTTCGCGCTCTACGGCAAACCTCTTCCGCGCATCGAGGACGCGGTGCGCATCGGCGAGGCGCTGCGCGCCACCGCGATGGGCCGCGCCAGGCGCCTGCTTGGCCCCGATGCTCTGCCCGCCATGCTTTCCGGGCATGACCTGGGCGAGCGCAACCGTCACGCGCATGCCTTCTGGCTGCCCGATCCGAACGAGCGCGGCGAGATCGAGCATGTTCTCGTGCACGCCCCGGGCGGTTTGAGCCCTGAGGCGATGCGCGCGCTGACCGCCCTTCAGCAGATCAAGCGTGACGAAGGCGAGCCGCTGAGGCTGATGCTGGAGGGGTTCGGTGCCGCATCGCTGTTCGAAAGGGTTACGCCCCTGGCCGGTGAAAGCGCGATATGGCGAAGCGTGACGCCCTATCTTCACCCATGGCACCTCAAGAAGCCCGAGATGCGCACGCCGGAAGCCATCGCAGCGTCCATCCTCGGTCAGCTACGGCGGGAGTGGCACGGACGCGGCACGGGTTTGCCTGAGATCATGGACATCCGCGAATTGCCGTCGGTTAAACACGGCGGCCGCGCTCTGCGACCGCTGCACTTCCACCGCTTCCGTCGCAAGCGCGGCCTCACGCAACCCGACACCCTCGGCCGTTTTCTGGAGATGCGCTTCGCGCAGCCGATCCGTGGCCCCCTTGCACTCGGTTTTGCCTGCCACTTCGGCCTCGGGCTCTTCGTTCCAGTGACGGATGGCTAAACCAAAGCGCCCCGCACCGAACCGCGTCCGCGAGCGCCGCATCGAGCAGGAGATCGTCGTCGATGCCTACAACGAAGAAGAACGCGCGATCGGCTGGCACTGCTACCTCGACGGCAAGCTGCGCTTTCCGTTCAAGGCGAAGTGCATCGCCGCGCGCGAGATTTCGCCTCTCAAGATCGGCGAGGAGGTCGAGGTGCTCGGCATGGCGCCCTCGGACGATTGCATGAAGGAGATGCTCGTGATCGTCGGCTTCGCCGGTCGCACGTTCGGCGTGCCGCTCGTGCAACTCGATCCGGTGAAGCCGGACAAGGCGACGCGCGAGGCGGTGGAGGACTGGCGCTACTGGATGGCGATGGCGTATGGGTTCTGAGTCGGACGCGAGACTCCGGTGTTACTTCGGCGGCTTCCGCTCATCCAAGCCCGCGAGCTTCCGCCAGAACTGCCGGACGGAAAGGATGGGAATGCCTTCGACTTCGCGAAGTTCGAGCAGTGCCTTGTCGCCGGTTACGGATACGTCCGCATTGGCGGAAACGGCGCAAGCGAGGATTGGCAAATCGGTGGGATCGGGAACCGCCACGCCCAGCGGAACAGTTGCGGCGGGTGATTGCTCGAGTTCGCTCAGTCTCGATTCCAGATCACCCCACAAATCCGCGGGAACACGGAATTTGCCTGTCAGTACTCTATGCAACTCCTCCAGCACCGGCACGCCCAGCAGCACGGAATGTCCGATCACGGCACGGTCCAGGAGGTCGCGACACAGTCCGTGGCCCATCAATGCACTGGCCAGAACATTGGTGTCGAAAAAGATCCTCAAGAGATATCTCGGAAGAAATCCTCATCGGTCAGGTAGCCCGCGACCTCTGCGTAAGGCCGGAGCTTGTTGCGGATCTCGTCGAGTTGGCGCACGAGGATATGCCGGCGCAGAAGCTCGCGCGCGACCTCGCTTTTCGTCTTGTGCTGCGTCTTGGCGAGGCGGTTGAGCTCGCGTTCGAGTTTATCGTCGAGACGTATTGTCAGGGTACCCATCACTAGCGCTCCAATTCAGACCGTAAGACACCGTAACACGTCGGCCTCGCGCTGCATACGCGGGTGTTTTTGCCATGGACGAGACCCAGAAGGAACTGTCCCTGCCGTTCCCCGAGTTCTCCGGAGATCTGCCGCTGCTTCCGGTGCGGATGCTCAACGAGTTCCAGTACTGCCCGCGCCTGGCTTACCTGGAATGGGTACAGGGCGAGTGGGCCGAGTCCGCGGACACGGTCGAGGGGCGCGCCGTTCACAAGCGTGTGGACCGACCCTCGGGGGACCTCCCACCGGCGGCGGAGGTGGATTCGCAGACCACCATTCATGCACGGTCGATCACGCTGTCCAGCAACCGGCTCGGACTGATCGCCAAGATGGACCTTATCGAAGCGGAGGAAGGCGCCGTGGTCCCGGTGGACTACAAACGCGGCAAGCGGCCGCACGTTACGTCAGGTGCTTATGATCCCGAGCGCGTCCAGCTCTGTGCGCAGGGGCTGATCCTGGAGGAGCACGGCTACACCT
>DASRFY010000167.1:0-48372 GCA_035651315.1 Burkholderiales bacterium | reverse complement strand
CTCGCGCCGCGTCGTCTTTCCCTTCGCGGCCCAGGCCGCCGATGCAAAGGTCGTTTGTTTCATCTTGTTGTCCCCCGTTATCGCGCCGAGGCGCTTTTGCCTATGACACGATTCACGGGGACTTGTTCAGAGTTTCCCTAGCGATCGAGTCCTACCTTGAACTTCATGAACTGCCTGCGCTGCTTCTTCGTCGGGCGGCCCTTTGCGTACACCGGCATCGCGCGGCGCTCCGCTTTGCGCTGCGACGCTTGTTCCAGGCGCGCGCGGCGGCTGTCCTCCTCTTCGGCGTAGAGCTTCTGGGCTTCGGTTGCCGGTCCCCTGCGCTCGGACAGCGCGACGACCGTGATCTGCCAGGTGAATTCGCCGGCGCGTACGGTCAGGCGATCGCCCGCCTTGAGGATCTTCGACGGCTTCGTCCGCTCGCCGTTGAATTGCACCTTGCCGCCCTCGATCGCCTGGGCCGCGATCGAGCGCGTCTTGAAAAACCGGGCCGCCCACAGCCACTTGTCGATTCGAACGCGCGTTGTCTCGTGGTCTGACATCGTGGCGCTGAAACCGGTTCCGCTGCTTATCGCGGAGTCCTAGTGCCGGGTCTGCGAGCCGCGCATCGCGATATCGGAGGCGAACACCTGCTCCGCGTCGACCGCGTCGAAGCTGTACTTCCGTCCGCAGAATTCGCATTCCACGTCCACCTTGCCGCGCTCGCTCAGGATCGACTGCACTTCCTCGCGCCCCAGCATGCGCAGCATCGCCGTCACGCGTTCGCGCGTGCAGGAGCAGCGGAACGCGACCGGACGGGCATCGAACACTCGCACGTCCTCTTCGTGATAGAGGCGACGGACAATGTCCTGTGCCGGCAGCCGCAGCAGCTCCTGCTCGGTGACCGTCTCCGCGAGCCTGACGGCGCGATTCCACGCATCGGCGTCCGCCGTCGCGGCGGCCGGCATCTTCTGCAGCATCAGCCCGGCTGCCTGCCGCGAGTCGGAGGCGAGCCACAGCCGCGTCTCGAGCTGCTCGGATTTCGCCATGTAATGCTCCAGCACTTCGGACACCGACCGCCCCTCCAGCGCGACCACGCCCTGGTAGGTCTGCTTGCCGTCGTTCGGCACGATGGCGATGACGAAATTGCCCCCGCCGAGCAGCGACTTCAGGTCTTCGCCGTGGATGTCGCCGTCCCATTTCGCGGTGGCGCGCATCGTCTGCTCGCTGGTCACTTCCACCACCAGCAGGCGCACCGGACCTTTGCCCTGCATCTGCATCAGGAGCGCGCCGTCGAATTTCAAGGTAGCGGAAAGCAGCGCGCCGGCCGCCATCATCTCGCCGAGCAGGCGCTGCAGCGGCGCCGGATAGTCGCGACGCTCGAGCACCGCGCGCCAGGTGGCGTCGAGGTGCACGATCTCGCCGCGTACCGGCGTGCTTTCCAGGATGAATCTCTGCAATGAATCGTGCATTTCCGGATCGTCCGCGGATTTTCCGCCGCGGCCTGCGAGGCGTCAGGGCTGCGGCTCGAGACGGCGGTAAAGCCTGAAGCGCTCGACGTTGTCGCCGGGGCGCCGGCCTTCCCAGACGAGTTCCCACGGGGCGCCCATCACCGAGGTGTCGTTCCAGTTGTCCTGGGTGATCAGCAACCGGCAGTTCGGCTTCTTGCCCGGCAGTTCCAGCCGCACCGTGACGATGTTGCCGAAGTAATCGAGCATGGCGCGCTGCGGCTCGCCCAGTCCCTGGCTGTAGATGCATCCGTGCCGCGCGGGCATCGCGCGCTGCAGCTCGGTAACCATGCCGCGGTAGGTCTTGCCGGTATCGATCCACGGCCCGAGCAGCAGCGCTACCAGTACCCACACCGTGGTCACACCCGCCGCCCACAGGATGACCGGCCGCTCCGGCGTGCGCTTGACGTTGAATACCAGCACCAGCCACACCACGGTGGCGAGCAGCGCGGCGGCAAGCCGCAGCGGATGCACGCCCTGCGAATAGCCGGGCTGCATGTCGTACAGATGATCCGCAAGCCGCCGCGGGATGTCCCATTCGATCGCGCCGAAATAGAACCACGCCGTGGCCGCGAACACCAGCGCGATCATGATGCCAAACCAATAATAGGCGTTGAGCGCGCCGCGCGGCAACTGCGCGAATGCGATCGACGCGAGCAGCGCGATGGGCAGCAGCAAGGGCAAACCGAGCACGTCGCGCCCTTCGCCCGCGAGACTGAGCAGCAGGAAGAAGGCGACGAAGGCGACGATCGGCAACTGCACTTCGCGCCGCCTCAGCCCGTCGCGGCCTTCGACCCAAAGCGACCACAACGCGAAGGGCCATGCCGGCCAAGCGAACCACGGCAACACGCCGATGTAATAGAAATGGCCTTCCCTGCCGAAATCGATCAGGCCGCGGATGCGCGCCCAGTTGTCCACCCAGAACCAGTGGGAAAACAGCGCCGGCGAGCGCATCCACAGCGCCAGCGGCCAGATCAGCACCCAGGGCAGCGCCACCAGGGCCGCGATCCACGCCGTACGCCCGAACGCGGCTGTCCGGTACAGCGGCGAGACGGCGACCATGCCGAGCGCGGCGAGCAGGAGCATGATCGGCTCGAACAATCCGCTGGACAGGGTGGCCACACCCAGTCCCATGCCGAGCCAGAAGCCGCCAGGCGGCGGGCGGCGCGGCGCGAGCCCGAGGCCGTACAGCCCCATGGCGAGTCCGGCGAGCAGCACGACGTCGGAGATCAGTTGATGGCCGCGCACCAGCAAGCCGCCGCAGCCGAGCAGCATCAGCACCGCGATCCAGCTGCGGGCACCGCGGTACAGCTCCCGCGCGGTCATCCAGGTAAAGAGAAAGACCAGCGCCATCCACATGCCGGTGGCCAGCCGGGCAGCATCGTGCAGAGGAAGCGGCGGCGAGAACATCAGCCCGAACAGCGCCGCAGTGAAATAGGCAAGCGGGGGCTTCGACAGGTAGGGCTCGCCGGCGAGCGACGGCACGATCCAGTCGCCGCTCTGAAGCATCCGGTAGACCACGCCGAAGGCGTGCGCCTCGTCCGGTTTCCAGGGATCGTGGCCGAGGAGGCCGGCCAGGATCCAGACGATGGAGATTGCGAGCGTAAGCTTGACCGGACGCGCAGTGACCCAGGTGGCGAGCCGGTCGTGGCGAAGCAGATGAGCGGGGCGCAGCATTGTTCTTATGCCTGGTCGGCCCTCTCTCGGGCTGGATGAGGCAGGGCTCGCAAGCCGCCGGTCGTCTGCATGCGTGCCGTCATGTGCCGGCCGGGTTTGCGTGCCGCCTCCGCCCGCACATGCTCGTCGGCGCAAGCGTCCGGCCGCAGGCCGGCAGCAACTTGCATGTTTCTATTCTAGCCCGGAGATTGCGCCGCGACGCACGCTCGTGGCGAAGGTTCGCTTGCAAGCCGGCAACCCGGTTGCCGAAAACAGAAAAGGCAGCCTGGGCTGCCTTTTCGGCGATGCGAATGAGCGGGATCAGGCCGCGGCCGACTTGGACTTGCCGCCGGTCTTGGCGTATCTCTGCTTGAACCTCTCGACGCGGCCGGCGGTGTCCACGATCTTCTGCTTGCCCGTATAGAACGGGTGGCAGACGGCGCAGACTTCCACGTGCAGCTCGCGGCCGAGCGTCGATCGGGTCTTGAACGTGTTGCCGCAACTGCAGATGACGGTGATCTCTTTGTACTCGGGATGAATGCCGGTTTTCACGATGTTTCCTTTCATCATGCGGCCGGCGGGTTGTGCGCCGGCCATTGGGCGAAGGGCGGCATTATCCTCGCCGCCCCCGGGCTTTGCAAGCGTCGTGCGGCGCAGTGGTACGAGCAATGCGAAACCAGGAAATCATGACGATCGCGGCGTGACGAACGGATCGAAGGCAGCCGCGTCACGAGCTTCCGGAATCACCACGGACAAATCCACCACACAATCCGTGCTCCCTCTCTGCCGCTCGCGGGGGAGAGGGCTGGCCTGAGGTGGCCGATGTCAACCTCGGCGCATGGAGTCGAAGAACTGGCGCGCGGGCTCGTTACCGGCGTAGCCGGCCGCTTGCGGGCAGCGCGCCGAGCGGAGTTCTCGCTACGAGGCCGAAATCGCGACGGATCCGGCTCGGTCAGCCTCGCCTCATCGAGTCGAAGAACTGGCGCGCGGGCTCGTTACCGGCGTAGCCGGCCGTTTGCGGGCAGCGCGCGGCTTTACCCGATGTCAGCCTCGCCGCATGCTGTCGAAGAACTCTGCGTTGTTCTTGGTGGCCTTGAGCTTGTCGACGAGAAACTCGGTGGCTTCCAGTTCATCCATCGGGTAAAGCAATTTGCGCAGGATCCAGACCTTCTGCAGGATGTCCTGCTTGATCAGCAGTTCCTCGCGACGGGTGCCGGAGCGGTTGACGTTGATCGAAGGGTAGATCCGCTTCTCGGCCATGCGTCGGTCGAGATGGATTTCCATGTTGCCGGTGCCCTTGAACTCCTCGTAGATCACGTCGTCCATGCGCGAGCCGGTGTCGATCAGCGCGGTGGCGATAATGGTGAGCGATCCGCCTTCCTCGATGTTGCGCGCGGCGCCGAAGAAGCGCTTCGGCCGCTGCAGCGCGTTGGCGTCCACGCCGCCGGTGAGCACCTTGCCCGAAGCCGGCACCACCGTGTTGTAGGCGCGCGCCAGCCGGGTGATGGAATCGAGCAGGATCACCACGTCCTTGCGGTGCTCGATCAGGCGCTTCGCCTTTTCGAGCACCATCTCCGCGACCTGCACGTGCCGGGTGGCCGGCTCGTCGAAGGTCGAGGACACCACCTCGCCGCGCACCGAGCGCTGCATCTCGGTCACTTCCTCCGGCCGCTCGTCGATGAGCAGCACGATGAGGTAGATGTCGGGATAGTTCGCCGCGATCGAATGCGCGATGTGCTGCAGCATCACGGTCTTGCCGCTCTTCGGGCTTGCCACCAGCAGGCCGCGCTGGCCCTTGCCGATGGGGGCGATGATGTCGATGATGCGGCCGGTGAGGTTCTCGTCCGATTTGATGTCCCGCTCCATGATCATGTGCTCGGTGGGGAAGAGCGGGGTCAGGTTTTCGAACAGGATCTTGTGCTTGGAATTCTCGGGGGGTTCGGCGTTGACCTTGTCGACCTTGACGAGGGCGAAGTATCGCTCCCCGTCCTTTGGCGTCCGGATCTCCCCCTCGATCGAGTCGCCGGTATGCAGGTTGAAGCGGCGGATCTGGGACGGACTGACGTAGATATCGTCCGGGCCCGCGAGGTAGGAGGTGTCCGGCGAACGCAGGAAGCCGAAGCCGTCGGGCAGCACTTCCAGCGTTCCGCCGCCGAAGATGCTCTCCCCTTTCTTTGCCTGGTTCTTGAGCAGCGCAAAGATCAGATCCTGCTTGCGCATGCGATTGGCGTTCTCGACTTCATTGGCGATTGCCATGTCGACGAGTTCACCGACGTGGAGGTTTTTCAGTTCGGATAAATGCATACAAAATGGGCCTTGCGACTTGGAGCTGCTCGGAAAGGGGAAAAGGTGGAGCGGGGGGAGGAGCCTGCCCGCCGCAGGTTGCGGACGCCTTCTGTGGGCATCGGCAACCGGATCTGCAACGAAGCCTAAACGAGGTCAGATGTTGCTGTCAATAAATGCCGTGAGCTGGGACTTGGACACCGCACCGACCTTGGTCGCCTCGATGTTGCCGTTCTTGAACAGCATCAAGGTCGGAATGCCGCGGATGCCGTACTTGGGGGGCGTGGACTGGTTCTCGTCGATGTTGAGCTTGGCGATCTTCAGCCGTCCTTCGTATTCCTCGGCCACCTCATCCAGGATCGGCGCGATCATCTTGCAGGGGCCGCACCACTCCGCCCAGTAGTCGACCAGCACCGGGACGGGCGCCTGCAGAACTTCGGACTCGAACGTATCGTCGGTTACGTGTTGTATGTGTTTACTCATCCAGCTTGCCTCGCAAGTGACTCGGATCGGATGGCGGGAAATGACGCAGGCCGGATGGCCTGCGAACGGAAGTGAGGCCAATCCTATCCAAAAATGCGCCGGCGAAGCAATCGGGCATATCCCCCGGTCCGGCGCCATCCGGAAAATCCCTTTCGATTTCGAAGGATATCGGCCGGCAGACGCGACGGGGGACGACGCTCGCGAATCGTGTTTTGGTACAATTCGCGATCTCAAAAGGTCGTCCGACCGCGGTTTCCCGGGTTTTTGCGCCCATCGGCTGCGGGTGAAGTGCCCGTCGTGGCGACCCGAATCAGCCCTGCAAGGAATATTCCGAATGACTTATGTTGTGACCGAGAGCTGCATCAAGTGCAAGTACACCGACTGCGTGGACGTCTGTCCGGTCGATTGCTTTCGCGAAGGCCCCAACATGCTGGTGATCGATCCGGACGAGTGCATCGACTGCACGCTCTGCGTCGCGGAATGCCCGGTCGAGGCGATCTTCGCCGAGGACGACGTCCCCGTGGATCAGCGCGACTTCATCCCGCTCAACAAGGAACTCGCCAAGGCCTGGAAGCCGATCACCGAGAAAAAAGACGCGCCCGCGGACGCCGACGAGTGGAAAGAAGTAAAGGAAAAGCGGCAGCTGATCGAGCGCTGACCCGGTTGCCGGCGCGGCGATGAGCGAACCCGCTGCGCAGCCGACCGAACGCACCGTCGCACCGGCCGATGCCTGCTCCCGGCTGGCGCGCGACCTCCTCGAATCCGAATCTTCGCGCCTGCCCGATCTCTCGGGTGTGGTCGTCCTGCTGCCCAATCTGCACGCGGCAAGCGGGCTCGCCAGCGCGCTCGCCGAAGAGTCCGGGCGCCTCCTGCGGCTGCCGCGCTTCACCACGTTTGCCGACTGGGTCGCCGCGGAGCCCACTGAAGTCAAGGCGCTGCCCGAGAGCGTGCGCGAGGCGATGCTCTTCGACGCCTTGCGCAGCCGCGGCTGGGTGCGCGCGCCCGACCTGTGGCCGCTCACCGCGGAACTGGCGTGGCTGTTCGACGATCTCACGCGCCACGGCGTGCAGTTGCCCGGTTCGCTCGATGAATTCATATCGCAGCTCGAAAGCGCGTACCGGGCGCGTGCCGGCGAACCGATGCAGCTCGAAGCGCGGCTGGTGCACGAGCTGTGGCACGCAGTCTCGACGCCGGATTCCGGCCGCGTCGATCCGGTCGCGCTGTATCACCTGCGCCTTGCCCGGATCGCGGCCGCAGCGGATTTCCCGCTCTATGCCATCGGATTGGCCGACCTCACCCCCGCAGAGCGCGCCTTTCTCGACGCGTATTCTCGCCGCGCGCCGGTCGCGGTGTACCGTATCGATCCCGCAGCCGCCGATCCGGTCGCCCGCGCGCTCGACGCCGCCTGGTCTGCTTCGCCGGACGCAGCCGATGTGCGCAGCCGCGCGGCTGCAATCTCGTCGGGCGCGGCCCGCAGTCCGCTCGCCGGCAACTTGGCCCTGTACGGTGCGCCGAGCCTCGAGCACGAGGCAAGAGCGATCGATGCGCAGGTGCGCCGCTGGCTGATCGAAGGCAGGCGCAACATCGCCGTCGTCGCCCTGGACAGGCTGGTCGCGCGGCGGGTGCGGGCCTTGCTCGAGCGCGCGCAGGTGATGGTCGCCGACGAGACCGGCTGGATCTTCTCCACCACTTCGGCGGCCACTGCGATCATGCGCTGGCTCGACGCGCTCGGCGGCGATTTCTACCATCAGGATCTGCTCGACCTGCTGAAGTCGCCCTTCGTCGCGGTGGACTGGGCCGCACGGCGCGAGGCGGTGTTCGAGATCGAGCGCGTGGCCCGCAGCCAATCGATCGTCTCCGGGCTTTCCGAGTACGTCGAAGCGGTCGAGCGGGCCGGCGAAGGCGAGGCTGCGCTCGAACTGCTGGAGCGCATCCGGAAGGCGGCGCGGATCTTCCATCGCGACCGCCGGCGCAGCCTGCACGACTGGCTGGAGATCCTGTTCGGCAGCATCAAGGCGCTCGGCATCGACGCCGGCCTGTGCCGCGACGCCGCCGGGCTGCAACTGATCGAATACCTCGAGCGCCTCGCCCGGGAACTGAGGGAGGTCGACGCCGTCTTCTCCTTCGGCGAATGGCGCCAGTGGCTCAACCGGCAGATGGAATCGGCGCAGTTCCGCGACACCGGCATCGCCAGCCCGGTCGCCTTCACGCATCTGGCTCTCACCCGGTTGCGCAGCTTCGACGCCTGCGCGCTGATCGGTTGCGACGCCGCGCATCTGCCCGGCGAGCCGGACCAGGGGACCTTCTTCAACCAGTCGGTGCGGCGCCAGCTCGGTCTGCCCACCGCGGAGCGCCAGCTCGCGCAATTGCGCGACGACCTGCTGGGACTGATCTCGCGCGCCGGCTCGACGCTCGTCACCTGGCAGGCGATGCGAGGAGGCGAGAACAACCTGCCGAGCCCGTTCCTCGAGCGGCTGCAACTCTTCCACGAGCTGGCGTGGAAGGCGCCGCTCGGCGACGGCGGCCTGCCGGCGCTCGCCGCCGCGGCCGGGATTGCGCCGCCGATTCCGGCCGGACCTCCGTCGCGCACCGCGCGTCCCGCGCCCGCCGCTTCACGTGCGCTGCTGCCGCGGAAGGTGAGCGCGAGCGGCTACAACAGCCTGCTTGCCTGCCCGTACCAGTTCCACGCCCGCTACCTGCTGGGTCTGCGCGAGCCGGAAGAGGTGCAGGAGGCGCTGGAAAAGCGCGACTACGGCGAGCATGTGCACCGGATACTCAAGCGCTTTCACGAGCGCTTTCCGATCGCCGCCGACCATCCGCGCGCGGAACTGGAACAGGCGCTCGCCGCGATCAGCGACGCGGTGTTCCGCGAGGCGACCGAGGCAGATTATCTGAGCCATGGCTGGCTGCTGCGCTGGAAGGCGCTGATCCCCGCCTATCTCGACTGGCAGTTGCAGAGGGAAGCCGACGGCTGGCGCTTCCATGCGGCGGAGACGCCGCGCGCGATCGAAATCGAATTGCCCGGCGGCGCGAGGCTGTCGCTCGAGGGCCGCATCGACCGCGTGGACGTGCGCGAGGAAAACAGCGGGCAGCGCTTCGCGGTGCTCGACTACAAGACGCGCCGGCGCGATGACCTTCGCCGCGACCTGAGGGAAATCGGCGAGGACGTGCAGCTTCCGGTGTACGTCTCGCTCATGCAGGGCGACGTTGCCGAAGCCCTGTATCTGAGCCTCGACAAGGACAGCGCGGAAGACGTGGTGCTGCCCGCGGAAGTGCTGGCCGACGCGCGGCGCGCAATCGAACGCCTGCGCGAGATCTTTTCCCGGCTCGAAGCCGGCGCGCCGATGCCGGCGCAGGGCGTGGACGCCGCCTGCGAGTGGTGCGAGATGCGCGGATTGTGCCGTAGAGACTACTGGCTATGAGCGACCCGATACGCGAACTCAACCGCGCCGCGCTCGACGCCGGGCGCTCGGTCGTCATCGAGGCCTGCGCAGGGTCCGGCAAGACCTGGCTGCTGGTATCGCGCATCGTGCGGCTGCTGCTCGCCGACGCAAAGCCGTCGGAGATCCTGGCGATCACCTTCACCCGCAAGGCGGCGCAGGAGATGGCCTCGCGGCTGCACGGCTGGCTGCACGATCTGGCAACCGGGTCCGACGAGCAGGTGATCGCGTTCCTGAAGGAACGCGAGGTTCCGCAGGCGCAGATCCCGGCGCTGCTGCCGAAGGCGCGCACGCTGTTCGATACTTTCCTCACCGACCAGCCCGGCATCACGGTGAGCACTTTTCACGGCTGGTTCCTCGAGCTGCTGCGCAAGGCGCCGCTTGCGGCCGGCGTCGGCGCGGCGAGCCTCGTAGACCAGACCTCGGCACTGATCGAGGAGGCGTGGCAGCTCTTCGCCGAGGAGCTGCGACACAATCCCGAGAGCCCGGTGGCGCGGGCGCTCGACTATCTCTTCGCGACCTACGGGCTCGCCAATACGCGCTCGCTGCTGATCGGCTTCCTCGCGAAGCGCGCGGAGTGGTGGTCCTTCACCCGCGGACAGGGCGATCCGGTGCAGTACACGCTCGGCCGGCTGCGCGCCGACATGCCGGTCGCGCCGCAGACCGACGTCTGCGCGGAGCTGTTCGCCGACAAGGATTTTTCGCGCCAGTTGACGGACTACGGGGCGCTGCTGGAGCGCAACGTTACCGACACCGATGCCACCCGCGCGGCCGCGATCCTTGCGGCGGACTCGCTGCCGCCGGCGCGGCGCTTCGAATCGCTGTGGCCCGTGCTGTTCAAGACCGACGGCGATCTGCGGTCGCGCAAGCCGAGCGCCGCGACGGAGAAACGTCTCGGCGCGACGGGTCAGGCACAACTGCTCGAGCTCCACGCCACGCTCGGCGCGCGGCTCGCCACGGCGCGCGCGCATCTCGCCGAGCAGGCCATGTACCGGCTCAACGAAGCGGGGCTCGAATGCGCGCAGGAGCTGCTGACGAGCTACCAGCGCATCAAGACCGAGCGCGGCCTGCTCGATTACACCGATGTCGAGTGGCAGGCCTGCGAGCTGCTCGGCAACGGCGACTACGCCGAGTACATGCAGTACAAGCTCGACGCGCGCTACCGCCACATCCTGCTCGACGAGTTCCAGGACACCAACCCCCTGCAGTGGCAGGCGCTGATGGCGTGGCTGTCGGCCTCACTCGACGCCGGCTCGCCGCCCACCGTGTTCCTGGTCGGCGACCCGAAGCAGTCGATCTACCGCTTCCGCCGCGCCGAGCCGCGGCTGTTCGGCATCGCGGCGCGCTACCTGGAAGAACGATTCGGCGCGGTGCGCCTGGAGCAGAACGTCACCCGGCGCAACGCACCGCCGATCGTCGATACGGTGAACGCGCTGTTCCGGCAGGAGCAGCAGTTCGAGGGATTTCTCGATCACGAGACGCATCATTCAGCGCTGCCCGGCACGGTGCAGGTCAGGGAACTGGTGGCGCCGGACGCGGACGAGGCGCAAGTCACGGCGTGGCGCAATCCGCTCGAGGCACCGCGCCTCGACGCGGCCGACCGCCGCCGCGAGCGCGAAGCCGAACAGCTCGCCGAGGCGATCGGGGAAATGGTCGGCGCGTGGGAGGTGCTCGACGAGGACGGCAGGCCGCGCGCGGCGCGCTATGAGGACATCACGGTGCTCGTCACCCGCCGCACGCATCTGGAGACCTACGAGCGGGCGCTGCGCCATGCGCAGATTCCCTATCTCAGCTCGCGGCAGGGCGGGCTGCTCGACACCCTAGAGGCTTCGGATCTGATCGCGCTGCTGCAATTCCTGGTGCTGCCGTTCGCCGATCTGCATCTCGCGCACGCGCTGCGCTCGCCAGTGTTCTCCGCGTCCGACGAAGAACTCGCGCTGCTGGCCGCCGCGGATGGGCGGACCTGGTGGCAGCGTCTGTCGAGACTGGCGAACGAAGGCGCCGCGCCGGAAAGTCTGCGGCGCGCGCAGTCCCTGCTCTCGGGTTGGCTCAAGGAGATCGACCGCAGGCCGGTGCACGACCTGCTGGACCGGATCTACTTCGAGGGCGACGTGATGCGGCGCTACGAGGCGGCGGTGCCGGTTTCGATGCGCGCCGCGGTAGCGGCGAATCTGCGCGCCTTCATGGAAGTCGCGCTCGCGACCGACTCCGGGCGCTACCCCAGCCTGCAGGGATTCCTGCACGAGCTTTCCAATCTCAGGCGCGCGACACCGGAGGAAGCGCCGGGAGAGGGAATCGTCGCCGAAGGCGCGGACGCGGTGCGGATCCTCACCGTCCACGGTGCGAAGGGACTGGAAGCGCCGATCGTCTGGCTGCTCGATGCCAACGCGACCGATAACAAGTCCGAAGGCTACGCGGCGCTGGTGGACTGGCCGCCGGAGGCACCCGCGCCCGCGCACTTCTCGCTGCTGTCGCGCAAGGACGAGATCGGCGAAAGCCGCCGGCCGCGGGTCGAGCGCGAAGCGCAGCTCGCCGCTCGCGAAAACCTCAATCTACTGTACGTGGCGATGACCCGCGCCAAGCAGGCGCTGATCGTCAGCGGCATCGAGGGCAGAGGCGGGAACGGGAGCTGGCACGAGAAGATCGCCGCGGCGCTAGCCTCCGTCGGCGCCGGCCCGACCGCTCTGCCGCTGGCGAAAGCAAAGGGAGAAGAAGCGAAGCCCGCCCGGGAGAAGCTCGACCGGAAACTGGCGCAGGCGCTGTCGCGGCCGCTCGAGACCGGCCAACGGGTGGACGACCTCGTCGATCCGCGCCGCCGCTACGGAAAGCGGCTGCATGCGCTGCTCGAGCACCTGGTCCCGCCGCGCGCGATCGCCGGCCGCGACTTCCTGCGCGAGATGCTCGCCGTCGGCAACGAGGAATTCGAGAAGCTGTGGAAGGACGCGCACACGATCCTCGCCGCGCCGGAGCTGCAGAAATTCTTCGACCCGAAACTATACGTGCGGGCGTTCAACGAAATGGAGTACGTCTCCGACGCGGGCGAGCTGAAGCGCATCGACCGGCTGGTGGAGTTCGACGACTCGGTGTGGATCCTCGACTACAAGACCGGCGACTCCATCGACCCCGACAACCTCGCCGCCGCGGCGAAGCCGTACCGGAAGCAACTGGCCGAGTACTGCGCCGCCGTGTCGAGCCTCGTGCCGGGCAAGCCGGTGGCATCGGCACTGGTGTTCGCCGGCGGGCTGCTGTTTGCGTTTCAGAACTGAAATACCTGGACAGCCGCTTGACGTATTACGAGTCTCGTAATACTCTTGGCAGGTGATCAAGACCTTCCGGTCTCCCGATGCCGAGGCACTGTTCAATGATCGCCCAGTCGCCCGCTTCAGGGCGATTGAGCGGCCGGCGCGCCGCAAGCTGCTCTATCTTCACCGTGCTCAAACACTTCGCGACTTGATGGCGCCGCCGGGAAATCGGCTCGAGGCGCTCAAAGGCGACCGCAAGGGGCAGCACAGCATCCGGATCAACGAGCAGTGGCGGATCTGTTTCCGCTGGTCGGACGGGCAGGCATATGAAGTCGAGATCGTCGACTACCACGCATAGGAGAAAGCCCATGGCGGCCAAGCTTCTCGATCCCATTCATCCCGGCGAAATCCTCTACGAGGAGTTCATGAAGCCGATGGGGGTGAGCATCAACGCGCTCGCACGGGAAATCGCCGTGCCGCCGAACCGGATCAGCGATATCGTCAACGGCAAGCGGTCGATTACCGCCGACACCGCGCTGCGACTGGGCAAGTACTTCGGGGTATCGCCGGAGCTATGGCTTAACCTCCAGGTCGATTACGACCTGCGTGTCGCGAGGCGGACGACCTGGCTAAAGGCAGAGCCGAGAGTGCGCGTGCACGCAGACTGAGAAGCCAGGGCGGGTATGGTCCTGTCGGAAGCACAGCCGGGAGGAGAAGCGGTATGGAAAAGGTGATGGCGTTCGACCACATCCATCTGATCAGCCGGGATCCGAGAGCGGCGGCGGACTGGTATTGCGAGATGTTCGGCGGCGAGGTCAGCGCGGTGCAGGAAAATCTGCGCGGCGCGCCGCAGATCGACGTCCGCGTCGGCGGCATGACCCTCGTCATCCGCGGCCGGCGGCCGGGCGAACAGCCGGCCGAGACCAAACCCATGCAGCACTTCGACGGCTACTCCAGCCACAACGAATGGGGGACCGATCACTTCGGTTTCACCTATCGGGGCGACCTCCGCGCATTCTGCGCGGAACTGAAACGCAAAGGCGTTCGCATGGCGGTGGAGCCGTGGGAATTCAAGCCCGGGCTGGTGCTCTGTTATGTCGCCGCGCCCGATGGCGTGAGTATCGAGTTGATTCAGGTAAGTCGATAGGATGAAGATTCAAAGGGTCTTGATGAACAAGAAGGGATACGTCGACCTGATTCAAATCCCTTTTTGGTTGTCCCGATTAACAAGATGATACTTATTGATAAGAAGGAACTCGTCCTCGTGCTAAGACCAAAGTAGTGCGTGGGATCCTCGGGGTCAACCCCGAACGGGAAGTAGAGCTGACCTGCCCGGGTCAGGTATTGAAATATCGGGTTTTCAGTCACTGCGTGCGGTGCGTTGACTTGCGCAGTTTGCGGCAAGAGCTATCCTGCCGCTCTTGCCACGATTGTGCCCGCTCGTCGCCCGCGGCGCTACGAGCGCCCGTGGATCGTGGAGAGGTTCTTTGCGTGGTTGCAGTGGAAGCGCCGCCTATTGGTTCGCTGGGAGTACTACGCTGCCAACTTCCTGGGTTTCGTGCAGTTGGCGTGCATCACCATGCTGCTCAGGCAATTTTGAGATAGGTTCTAATCATTTCCGGAAACTTCCCTCATGAACGCCGACGACTTGCGGTCTGTGCAGGCTCCTCTGAAGGAGCGTTACCGGGAAGCCCCGGATGCGGCGCTGATCACTCTGCGCGCGCAAGGTCGTATCGGAGAAGGAGTCAGTTGCAAGATCGAAACAGGCAAGGCGCTGGTGGTCGCCGGGTTGCATCCGGCCACGGGTGGAAGCGGGCAAGCCGCCTGTTCGGGCGACATGCTGCTCGAAGCCCTGGTGGCCTGTGCTGGCGTAACGCTCAACGCCGTAGCCACGGCGCTTGGCATTGAACTGCGCGATGCCTTGGTCCAGGCGGAAGGTGATCTCGACTTCCGCGGAACGCTGGGTTTGTCGAAAGAGGTCCCGGTCGGCTTTCAGAACATTCGGCTGCAGTTCACGCTCGACACCGATGCATCGGAGGAGCAACTCGCGACCCTCCTGCGCCTGACAGAGCGGTATTGCGTGGTGTACCAGACGCTGGCGCGTCCGCCGGCTTTAGCGGTTGCTCGCAAGCGGGTCGCCGCCTGAGTGCCTTCGAACATGACGCGCAACCGTTCCTTCAAGCGCGCGGGCCAACAAACTTGCCACTGGCTATCCTGGCGGCTTCGCCGCTGGGCGGCCGCTCGGCGGAAGCGCGTGTGCCGAGCGTGGCACGTTGCTATGTGCGCGTCGCTGCTGCTCGCCGCAAGCGCGGGCGCTGCGGAACCCGTGAAGATCGGCGTCGTGATCACGCTGACCGGGCCGTACGCCGAATGGGGAACCTTCGAATTGAACGGACTGCAGCTTGCTTTGGACGACATCAACAAGGCGGGCGGCATTCTGGGTCGCCCCGTCGAGCTGCGTACCGAAGACAATGCCAGCACCAATCCCGGTACCGTTCTCGCCTTCTCCAAGCTCTTCACCGATCCGGAGATCAAAGCGATCGTCGGCCCGATTGCCAGCACGCAGATCCAGGCGGCTTCGCCGGCGATCGCGAAAGCCGGCATTCCCACGATGATCGGCGGCACCGACCCCAGCCTCACGCGCATCAACAACAGGTGGGTGTTCCGCGCCCGACCCAACGACCTGTACTCGTCCAGGGTCATCGCCGACTTCGGCGTCAACACGCTCAAGCTCAGGAAGTGGGCGATCGTCCATGCCACCGATGCGTTCGGACAGGGCGGGGCGAAGGCGCTGACCGAGACGCTGCAAGCTCTTGGTGTAACCCCTCTCCTCGTTCAGGGTTACACCAGCAATTCGCAGGACTTCGCTCCGATCGTTCTCGCCATCAAGAAATCCGGCGCCGAGGTGCTCGGGACCTATATGACGGTTCCGGTCGACCAGGCGATCTTTGCGAAGCAGTTGCGCCAGCTCGGCGTGAATATTCAATGGGTGGGATCGCCGACCACGGCGGCGGTAACCACTCGCAAGCTCGCGGGCGAAGCGCTGTACGGGACTTACGCCGTCGCTGATTTCAACGCGGACGCCAATGACGCGGCGCGTGCATTCACCAGGAGATATCGCGAGCGCTACGGCATCTATCCGGACAACTTTGCCAGCTGGTCATTCGATGCGCTGCACATCCTGGCATTGGCCATGAACGATGCGAACAGCACCGAACCCGAGGCCGTCCGCAAGGCGATCCTCGCCATCAAAGGCTACAAGGGCCTCGAAGGCACCTACGAGTTCGATGCCCGAGGCGACGGCTTGCATGGATACAACGTGGTGAAGAACGAGGGCGGAAAGATCGTGTTCGTCAAACGAGTCGACTTTCCCGTCGAGTAGCTTTCCTGTTCGTCGCGGAGCGCGAGCAGCCGCCGCGGGCTCTGGCGAGACCGTCAAGGCCGTGCTGAAGGATGACCGCAAGGGTCGATGCCCGACGGGGCCCACGGAGCGGAAACTTCTTCAGACTTTGGCGCGCCGGCCTCGGCGACGCGGGTCTGCCCCTTCTCGCCACGGGCGAATACCCGTCGATCAGGCAGTGGTGGAAGCGGACCTGGGAATGCAAAGGCGCCGCGCAAAGCTCGCCGGTCCAACCGCCCGCGCGTGCGGCCGTTGCGCTGGCGCACCTGCGCATCGATCATCCACGGAAAGATGTGCAGTGCGGCGCCACGCCACCGCGCCGGGTCAAGTCTCGAAGTATCGGGTTTTCAGTCAGCACTTGCGGCCCGCTGACTTGCGCGGGTTGCAGCAAGGGTTCCACTGCGGGGTCACCCGTCGCTCAAAAACGACAGCCGCTCGTTCCATATTTTTGCCCGCTTGTCACCCGCGGTGTTCAAGCTCGGAAACCGTCTGTCATGCGATAGCCGCCACTCGGCGGATTTCGCTTTTCCCGAGGGCGGAATTCGCCTTAAATAGGCTCGTAAGGAGATGACGAAAAGCCAGGGAGGCTCTCCGAAGCGGAAAGGAGCGCAGTCATGGCCAACACCTCGACGCCGGTCGGCAACCGGCCGGTCGTGCAGCCGAAGCCACAGCTCACAGCGGCGCAGCAGGCGTTGCAGGAACGCAAGGTTCTACCGCTGAGTTCGCTGGAGCACGGGGCCTGCTACAGCGGTTTGCTGGACAATCTGACGATCACTGCGCGGTGGCATGCCGAGAAGCGCCGCTTCGTCGTTTGGGAAAGCAGCGTCGAACAACCCCAATCGAAAACAGTCCCGCACGTGGCGGATCTCGGATCGGGGCCGAGATTTGCGCCGCTTTCCCGGCAGGAACCCGATGGGAAATCCGAAGTGAGTGATTTCGCATTCGCAACGACTCGCTGAGCGACAACGGCATACCTGAAACGCCAGAGGCCAGAAAACGTGCATCAACATCTCAATGCCGAGATGCAGAGGACGCAGTGTTCTCAGTGGACATAAGTGAGAAATAGCCTTTCCTGGATTTGAGATCGGACAGATCGGGCGAGAGGCAACAACAGATCCGCGCCCTCTGCGTTGAGATTTGCCTGATGTTCATTTCTTCGCGTCCTTTGCACCCTTTGCGAACTTTGCGTTAACGCTCTACTTTTGAAATTCTCTGCGACCTCTGCGTCCTTCGCGTCTCTGCGTTGAGATTTTCGATGTTTGAAGTAGGTCTTTCGGGTAAGGCCTATACGTTATAACTCCGAAACCGAGATCCCCAGTGCAACTCGAGAGGCCGGGCGAGCGCAGAAGAAACCGGCACCGCCCGGGCGTTCTACACTGTGCCTAGTCGAACCCCCGCCCGCCACCGACCGGATTGGTGTCGGGTCTTCGTCATACGCTGTCGGTCCATCGTTACCTACAGGGCTTTTTAAGTGCCCACCCCCGAGAATCGGGGTTAAAAAGGCCGGCGGAAAGGCCGCCGATCCCTGGTACGAAATTCGCAAGCCCCGGTCCTTACCTCCCAAAAGCGGCGGTTTCTCTCAGAGGAGGGCGAGGCCGATGCTCAACGCTAACCGTATATCCGAAACTCCGAGTCCCGAAGCCGGCGTCAGCCGGGATTTGGGCGCTATCGTCGCGTGGCTGCGTGGATTATCGCGCGCAGAGATTGGCGACTTGATCGAGGCGCTGGAACATCATGACGCGGAAAAGATGACGCACTTCCACGTCAGGTTTTACGCCTGGATGAATCGGTCCAAATGACGCCGACCCTCGCGAAAGTCTTACCCTCGCGCCCGACTGGCTGGCAAGTAGAGCTGGAGTCGGGCGGACAGCCATTTCAGTTGCCCACCAAGGGGCAGGCAATACACTTCGCCGTCGCGTGGGCGGAACAGCACCAGCCTTGTGAGGTACACGTGTACGGTCCCATCGGGGACCTCGAGCGAATCCTGACATTTCCGGACGGCAACTATCGCCGTGCCGAGAGAACGGACCGCCGCCGGATACAAGTCCCTATTTCGTTTCCCAATCGGCGTCGCCAGGAGCGCCGAAGACAGGCTTGATGTAATTGCCGTGTCAACACGCGCGACAGCGCTTGTTCAGGCACAGGCTCACGTTTAGCGGCGTGAGCCGATCAACGTGAGGCCGTTGCCAATATCGTGAATACCGTGAATGTCGAGTGATATCCCTAACTCACTCTCGTCACGACTCTTCTGGCTTCCCTTTGCGACCTTCGCGCTCCTTTGCGCTCTTTGCGTATCGATGTTCTTTTGATTTTCTCTGCGTCCTCTGCGCTCTCTGCGCCTCCGCGTTGAGATGTCGATTTGCTTTGCGTCTTTTGCGTTTCGATTCTGTTTTGATTTTCTCTGCGCGTCTGCGTTGAAATTCTCTTTTCCTTTTCGGCTACCCTAGCGGCCTTGTCTCAAGAGCGGAGCCCGTCATGCAATACAAAATCCTGCCCGGCACCGACATGAACGTTTCGCGGGTCTGCCTCGGCACCATGACCTGGGGCGAGCAGAACAGCGAGGCGGAGGCCCACGAGCAGCTCGACTACGCGATCGAGCAAGGGATCAACTTCATCGATACCGCGGAGATGTACCCGGTGCCGCCGAACGCGAAGACCCAGGGTCGTACCGAAAAATTCCTCGGCACCTGGCTCGCGCGCCAGCAGCGGAATCGGCTGTTCATCGCGACCAAGATCGCCGGACCGGGACGCCGCGACTGGATCCGCAACGGGCGCACCGACCTGACGCCGGGAGTGATCGCCGAGGCGGTGGACACCAGCCTCGAACGCCTGCAGACCGATTACATCGACCTGTACCAGATCCACTGGCCGCAGCGCAACGTCCCCAATTTCGGCGCCACCGAGTTCGATCCCGCCAAGGAAAAGGATGGCCCCTCGATCCGCGAGCAGGTCTCAGGCATGGCGGCAATGATCAAGGCAGGGAAGATCCGCTATTACGGACTGTCCAACGAGACGGCCTGGGGCGTGTGCGAATTCCGCCGTGCGGCCAAGGAACTCGGCGTGCCCGGCCCGGTCACGCTCCAGAACAGCTACAGCCTGCTCTCGCGCAACGTCGACAACGATCTCGCGGAGACGCTGTTTCGGGAAAACATGTCGCTGCTCGCCTACAGCCCGCTCGCTGCCGGCATCCTCTCCGGGAAATACATGGGCGGGGCGAAGCCGGCCGGGGCGCGCTTCACGCTGTTCGATTCTCTCGGGATGCGCTTCCGCAAGCCGATGGTTTCCGAGGCGGTGGATGCCTACATCGCACTCGCCCGGCGGCGCGGGCTGACGCTCGTGCAGTTGGCGCTGGGGTACGTGGCAAGTCGCTGGTTCACCGGCGCTACGATCATCGGCGCAACCACGATGGCGCAGCTCGAGGAGGACATCGCCGCGGCGCAGTTCACGCTCGACGCGCAAACGCTGGAAGACATCAAGCAGATTCAGTTGCGCTATCCGAATCCCGCGGCCTGAGCAATTACCGGCATAACAATCCGCGCCTCAACGCAAAGGCACAGAGAAAATCAAAAGAAAATCGACACGCAAAGATCGCAACGGAACGCAAAGGTCGCAAAGAAGAGCAAAGGTGGCAAAGATCAAGGAAAGAAAAGACGCAACGGAAGGCGTGACTGGAGCTTCCCCTTGAATTTCGTCTTCCATTGATCTGCGGATAGGATGATGAAACTGGAGGGAATTGATGTTCAAGATACCGAAGCAGGAATACACCGTCGAGTTCAAGCAGCTGGCGGTCAGGCGGGTGCAGCTCAATCGCGGACTGCGGTTGCGGCGCCGATTCCGCTGCTTCACACGGCGGGGACGAAGCGGCGCGGCGAAGTCGAGATCGCCGTGCACGCGGTGGTCACGGCGAGCCGCAGGCTGGCGGCGAGATCGAGTCCGGTGGCGCAGCCGAACAGATATCCGGCGTTGAACGCGTCGCCGACGCCGATCGTGTCGATCACTTCCACTGCGAGGACGGGACAGTCGACGCGCTCGTCGCCGCGCCATGCAGCTGCGCCTTCGGCGCCGCGCTTCACCACCAGCGAAGCGGTAGGACGCAGGTGCGCGCGGAACCATTCCACCGCGCCGTCCAGGGACTCGCGTCCCGCCATTGACATCGTTTCGAGATCGTTGAACAAAACGTGGTCCACCGACGGCAGCCACGACTCGACGAGGGACCGGACGCCGTCCCACCCTCCGTCGGGCCAGCCGGTGTCGAGCGCGGTCGCGAAGCCGCGCCCGACCAGCGTCTCCAGGAGTTGCCGGCATCCGGCGACGAGGCGCGGACTGAGGAACACGCCGCATACGAGCACCATGTCCCCGGGTGCGACGCGCGCGGGCAAACCCGCGCAGGGTAAGGGACGATCTCGACATCCGGTTCGCCTTCGACAGAAAATGCCCGACGTGCGCCGCCCAGTACGCCCGCTTCCGATGCGAGCTTGAATCGTGTTGATCAAAGTCGCAGCCAAGGACATCCGGATCGGCATGTTTGTCGCCGAGCTCGATCGTCCGTGGATGGACACCCCGTTCCTGCTCCAGGGATTCCTGGTCGAGGACGAGAAGGAGCTGTCGCGGCTGCGGCGCTACTGCCAGTTTGTCTTCGTCGACGACAAGCGATCCGGTGCCGGGCTCTTTTCTGGCATAGAAGAACAGGAATCGCCGCCGAGCGCCGCGGTGGCGCCGGATCGGAATATCGGCGTGTCGGTCGCGGGGTCGGTTTCCGCGTCCAGCGCGGCGGGGGAATCGACAGATGCGGCGCGCACGCGCACTCCGCCCCCCGAGCAACAATACGGCGAGCTGCGCGTGAGCGACAGCGGCCGCTTCAAGGTGGTCTTCGGCGCCGGCTCCGGCGGCAGGGCGGCCGCGAAATCCGCGGCCGCCTCTACTCCCGCCGGCGTGTCGCTGCCGAGTCTGTTCGGGTTTTCCTTCCGATGGCTTCGCGATGTTTTCGGCGGGCGCGGCGGGAGCCGCGGATCCGCAGCCGGCACCGCGAAAGCGCGCCGCGCGCTCGACGACGCCGAAGTCCCTCCGCGCAAACCGGTGCATCACGATTTCATCCCCGCGTCGATCCAGATCACCTACCATCCAGAGACAAGAACGATCGAGGAAGAGATCGCGCCCGCGCGGCAGACCTATGCGCGCGTGGAGGAACTCACGCGCCAGGTGGTCAGCGACATCCGCAGCGGCAAACTCGTCGCCATCGACCAGATCGAGGAGGTCATCCGCGACGTGGTGGACAGCATGGTGCGCAGCCCCGACGCGCTGATGTGGGTCGCCCGCCTGAAGCAGCAGGACACGGCGATCTACGGGCACAGCCTGCAGGTCGCGGTCTACCTGGTGGCGCTCGGCCGCCATCTCGGCCTGCCGAAGGAGTACCTCGCACGCCTGGGGATGCTGGGATTGCTTCTTGACGTGGGCAAGACGAGGCTGCCGCGCACGTTGCTCGCCAAGCCCGGGGCGCTTACCGCGGACGAATTCGATCTGATCAAGCAGCACGTCCGCGTCGGGCTGCAACTGCTCCGGCACACGCCCAACCTGCATCCCGAAATTCTCGACGGCCTCGCCCAGCACCACGAGCGCGAAGACGGCAGCGGCTACCCGGCCGGACTGCGCGCGGGACGGATCGGGCTGTTCGGACGCATGGCCGCGATCGCCGACAGCTTCGTGGCGCTGACCAACGCTCGCCCGCACGCCGAAGCCGTGTCCGCATACGAAGCCCTGCGCAAGCTCACCACCTGGGGTGGCAGGCTGTTCCATGCGCCCCTGGTCGAACAGTTCATCCAGTCGGTAGGCGTGTTTCCGGTCGGCTCGCTGGTGGAGCTTTCCTCGGGCGAGGTGGCGGTGGTCGTGCGCCAGAGCAAGGTGCGGCGGCTCAAGCCGCGCGTGCTGGTGATCTGCGGGCCGGACAAGGTTGCGACCCCGAGCCCTTCGATGCTGGACCTGCTGTACCAGCCCGCCGGCGGCGAACCCGTGCACATCCTGCGCGGCCTGCCCGCCGGAGCCTACGGACTGGACGCCCGCGAATACTATCTGTCGTGAGCGACCGCGCCTCGATCGGCGAAGGGCAAGGCGCCGCATCGGATCGGCATCGAATCGCGCGCTCCGCGCTCGCCGCCTGCATCACCGACGGGATCGCCGGGCTCTCGGGCGGCTCGCTCGCCGTACTCATGGTCTACCTGTCGCGCCCGAAGCACTTCGAACCCGTCACGCGTGCACAGGCCTGGGAGTCGCTGCTGCAGCAGATCGACGCCCGCGTCGGGGAATTGCTGCGCGAGGCGGACCGTTTCGCGCGGCTGTCGGATGAGAAGATCTGCGTGGTTCTGCCAGCACTCGGCAGCGGCGCGCAGGCGGTGCTGGCCGCGGTGCGGATTCTCGCCGCGCTGCGCGATCCGTTCGGCGCCGACCCGAAGGACGTTGCGGCGCAGGCCTGCGTCGGCATCGCCGTCTGGCCGGATCACGCGCGCGATGCGGACGAGCTGGTGGAGTGCGCGGACGTCGCGGCGCGCATCGCCTCCAAGGGCGTGGACGGCTATCACGTCTTCCGTCCCGAAGACCGCGGCGAAGCGGGGGACTCGCAGCGCGAGATCGAAAGCCAGTTGATCGCCGCCATTCGGCTCAACGAGCTGCCGGTCTACTATCAGCCGCAGATCGAGATCCGCAGCGGCCGCTGCGTCGGCGCCGAAGCGCTGCTGCGCTGGAAGGCGAGCGGCGGCGTGGACTCGCCTCCGGGCGCGCTCATCGGCATCGCCGAGCGCGCCGGCCTGATCGCACCGCTGACCTTTGCCGTCATCCATACGGTGCTGCGCCATGCCGCGGAGCTGCGAAAGGAAGGCGTGGACCTCAACCTGAGCGTCAACATTTCCACCAGGATGCTCGCCGACATGGAGCTGCCCGACATCCTGCAGCAGGCGATCGACACCTGGGACGTACCCGCCGGCCGCCTCACCTTCGAGATCACCGAGAGCGCGATGATCGGCGACGTCGAGCGCTCGCTGCTGCTGCTCACACGCCTGCGCGACATGGGCGTGCGCCTTTCCATGGACGACTTCGGCACCGGCTACTCCTCGCTCGCCTATCTGAAGCGTCTCCCGCTGCACGAGCTCAAGATCGACAGGATTTTCGTCGCGAACATGCTCACCTCGCGCGGAGACCGGCAGATCGTGCAATCCGTGATCGACCTATCGCACAATTTTTCGCTGCGCGCCGTCGCCGAAGGCGTCGAGGACCGTCCGACCTTCGACGAGCTGAAGGACATGGGCTGCGACATCGCCCAGGGCTATCTGTTCAGCCCCGCGCTGTCGTACGCCGAGCTGGTGCGCTGGGTGAAGAACCGGCCGCGCTGAGGGGCGGGAGCGCCGCCGTTTCCGGCCACGCGCTCCCCCGGGGCGGCAGACTACGTTTTGTAAATGTGCTTCGCCCGCTGTTCGGCGGCTCCGGCAGCATCCCTCGGGCGCCGTGCGCCGGTGCACGCTTCCGCGAACATGTCGACGACCACGAACTCGGCGCTCGCCGCGGCCGACTCCTTGCCGAGCCTGCCCGCGTATCCGTAGTGCTGCATGTCCTTGACCACGTCGCGGAAGAACACGTTCTGCGGATCGGCGCTCCACACCGGGCTCGACTCGTATGCACGCAGCGGATGGGAGACGTAGCCGGTGCACGCGGCCTGCCAGGGAAGGTACTGCTCCTTCTCCATCATGAAGCGCAGATACTCCTTGGCCGCGCCGGGATACCTGCTGTACTTGAAGATGAACGCCGGAAACATCTGCCCGCCGCGCAGACGCCTGCCGATCGGCCCGATGGAGTAATGGGCATGGCGGATATCCTCCGCCATCGCCTGCAGCTTCGGATCGGTGGATTTCTTCGCCGCGTAGTAGATCGAGATGCCGTTCGGCGTGAGCGAGATGTCTCCGGCAAGGAACGCCTTGTTGTTGCTCGGGTCGAGCCACGACGTCGTGCCGGGCGGAAAGGTCCGGTACAGCTCCGCGGCGTACTCGAGCGCGGCCACGGTCTGCCTGGAGTGGATCGCGACCCGGTTCTGCTCGTCGGTCAGCCGCCCGCCGAATCCCCACAGCGCCCAGTGACACCACTCGGTCGCATCGCCGGTCGCGTGGCCGAGAGGAAAGCCGGGCGGAGTACCGTTGGCGTTGAGCGCCTGGCACAGCTTGAGCAGGCCGGGGAAGTCGTTGGGGACGGTCTCGTAGCCGACCGCCTGCAGCATGCTCTTGCGATATACCAGCGCCGCGCCGGCGGCGCCGGTCGGAATCGCGATCCAGCGGCCTTCGTGCATGCCGTAGGCGCGGCAGATGTCGTACCAGCCGCCGTATTTGTTTCCGAGGTAGTCGGCGAGATCGGTGACGTCGACGAGCCGCTCGGGATACTGCTGCGGGTCCGCGTTGGTGCCGACGATGATGTCGGGCCCGGCGCCGACGTTGGCCGCGATCGCCGCCTTGGGGCGCAGGTCCTCCCAGTTCTCGCTGTCGACGGTGACTTCGACGCCGGTTCGCGCGGTGAAATTCCGGGTGTTCTCGAGCCAGAGATCTTCGTCGCCCTGGACGAAGCGCTTCCATCGCAGCACGCGCAACTGTGCGCCCTTCTCCGGCGCGAATACCGGATCGTCGGCCGCTTGCGAGGGCGCTTCGAGCAGGGATGCGGCCGCGCCCAGTGCGGCCGCGCCCGCGGTCCGCAGAAAATCACGACGGGTGAACCTGCCCACTGCATCCTCCGTTGTCGTTTGCGCGCCGGTGAATTCTTATCGGATGGCGTTCGAAGGCGGAGTCTTTCGTCGCGCGTGCCGCTTGCCCGCGGCCGGCCCCGGCCAGGCCGCTGCAGGACGCGATGCATTCTACCCGTCCTGCCTCGCGCGGCCTTCCCCGGTGCGTCGTCGGTAACCGGGATCAGAAGCGCCCCAGATGCAGGCCGGCGTCGACGAGGACGCATTCTCCGGTGACGAGCCCCGCCCCCTCCAGCAGCCAGAGCGCAACTTCCGCCACGTCGTCGGGCTGCGCGGCCTTCGCCAGCGGCACCGTCTTCTCGTAGTTCGCCTTGAACTTCGCGTACTCCTCGGCGGTGAAGCGCGAGAGATGCCAGCGGGTCTCGATCAGCCCCGGGCACACGGCGTTGACGCGGATCTCCGGCGCCAGCGCCCGGGCGAGCGCCAGCGTCATTGCGTTGAGCGCTCCCTTGGATGCGATATAGGCGGTCGACGAGCCGATGCCCATCACGCCGGAGATGGAGGAGATGTTGACGATGGCGCCCGCGCCCCGTTTCTTCATGGCCGGCGCGCAGGCGCGGATCATCTGGTAGGGACCGATGACGTTCACCGCGTACAGGCGCTGGAAGTCCTCGGCGTCGAGCGCGTCGAGATCGGCGGCCGCGGCGAACTTGGTGATGCCGGCGTTGTTGATCAGCGCGTCGATGCGCCCCCACTTGTCCAGCGCGGCCCGGGCGAGCGCGCGGCAATCAGCGTCGCTCGCCACGTCGCCACGCACCGCCAATGCTTCCGCGCCGGCGGCTGCACAGTTTTCGACCGTCTGCCGTGCCTCGGCTTCGCTCTTGCTGTAATTGACCACCACGCGGCAGCCCTTTCCCGCCAGCCGCACCGCGCAGGCCGCGCCGGTGCCGGTGCCCGCGCCGGTGACGATGCACACCGCTCCCTGAAGATTCATCGCTCTCCTCCGTTGTCGAGCGCATACCTTACCTCGCGGCGGCTGGTTTCGCCTCGCGAGCAGGTTCCCCGGCGGCGCTGTGCGGGAAAGATCATTCGTTCCGGTTACCAGTTCCGGGCGGCGGAAAAAACATCTTTCGTTCCGGGCGGATTTTTGGGTAGTCTTGTGCCTTCCCGGACGCAAGACAAATCACGAAACCGGGTTTTCCCCAGGACACCGCTATGCCGACCCTGCGCACCGACGACGGCGTGAATCTCTACTACGAGGAGACCGGCTCCGGCACGGTGATCGTCTTCGCGCACGAGTTCGCCGGCGACGGGCGGAGCTGGGAGCCGCAGCTGCGCCATTTTTCGCGCCGCTACCGCTGCATCGCCTACAACGCGCGCGGCTATCCGCCGTCCGATGTACCGCCCGAGGTCGAGCGCTATTCCCAGCAGCGCGCGAGGGACGACATCCTCGCCGTGCTCGAGGCGCTCGGCATCGCGCGCGCGCACGTGGTCGGCAACTCGATGGGAGGGTTCGCGGCGCTGCACTTCGGCATCGCCTATTCGCCGCGCGCGCTGTCGCTGGTGGTGGCGGGCTGCGGCTACGGCGCCCATCCGTCGCAGTACGCGCAGTTCCAGGCGCAATCCCGGGAGCTTGCGAAGACCATGCTCGACAAGGGCATGGCGCATATCGCGGCGACCTACGGCCACGGCCCCGCGAGGCTGCAGCTCAGGGACAAGGACCCGCGCGGCTTCGCCGAATTCATCCGCAATTTCTCCGAGCACTCGGCGCAGGGCTCGGCGCACACGCTCCTCGGCTGCCAGGCGCGGCGGCCCTCGCTCTACGACCTCACGGCGGAGATGGCGCGCATCGCCGCGCCGGTGCTGATCGTCGCCGGCGACGAGGACGACCCGGCGCTCGAGCCCTCGGTCATGATGAGGCGCACCATCCCGACCGCCGCGCTCGCCGTGCTGCCGAAGAGCGGCCACATGACCAACCTGGAGGATCCGGCGCTGTTCAACCGGCTGCTGGAGGATTTCTTCCACCAGGTCGAGAGCGGCCGCTGGACCGGCAAACAGCCGTGAATGTCGTGAATGCCGTGAATACCGTGACAGCACGCGCAGGATGCGCTTGTTTCGGCGGAGGCTTACGTTTGCAAAGCCAACGTTACGCCGGAGCTAATGTCGCGAGAACCGTGATCTTGATCTCGTTCTTCTCTCGCCGCCTTTGCGTTGAGGCTTCCATTCACGGCATTTCTCTTTTCCGGCCACCAGTCACGAATCAGCAATCACGGTATTTATCATGGAAGCCCTGTCCCATCTGCGCGTGATCGACCTGACGCGGGTGCGCGCCGGACCGACCTGCGTCAAGCAGTTCGCGGACTGGGGCGCGGACGTCATCAAGGTCGAGATGCCGGCGGGCGAAGGCGACGACGGCTACGGCGCGCGCGACGGCTCGGACTTCCAGAATCTGCATCGCAACAAGCGCTCGATCACGCTCAACCTGAAGGACCCGCGCGGCGTCGAGCTGCTCAAGCGGCTGGTGCGCACCGCGGACGTGGTGGTGGAGAACTACCGCCCCGACGTCAAGCACAAGCTCGGCATCGATTACGAAGCGCTGGCGCGGGAGAATCCGCGGCTCGTCTACGCGAGCATCTCCGGTTTCGGCGAACAAGGGCCGTATCGCGATCGCGCCGGTTTCGACCAGGTCGCGCAGGGCATGGGCGGGCTCATGTGGGTGACCGGATTGCCCGGGCAGGGACCGGTGCGCGCGGGCATCCCGGTCGCCGACCTGTGCGCCGGCCTGTTCGCCGCGCTCGGAGTGCTGATCGCGCTGCAGGAGCGCAGCCGCTCCGGACAGGGGCAGTGGGTGCAGACCTCCCTGCTATCGGCGATGGTGACGATGATGGACTTCCAGGCGGCGCGCTGGCTGGTGGAGGGCGAAGTGCCCGGGCAGGCGGGCAACGATCACCCGACTTCGATGCCTACCAGCGTGTATCCGACCGCCGACGGCTTCGTGAACATCGCGGCGGCGGGGACCGTGATCTACGGCCGCTTTTGCGAGGCGCTCGGCGCGCCGGAGCTCGCCGCGCATCCCGAGTTCGCCACCGCCGAGCTGCGTTCGCGCAATCGCGCGGCGCTCAATCAGGCGATCGCCGAGCGCACCCGGCGCTTCCAGTCGGCGGCGCTGATCGCGCTGCTCGCCAAGGCGGGCGTGCCGTGCGGGCCGATCTACCGCATGGACGAGGTGTTCTCCGATCCGCAGGTGCGGCAGCTCGGCATGGCGGCATCGGTGCCCGAGCCCGGCGGCGGGGAGCTGAAACTCGTCGCGCCCGCGATGCGCCTGTCGCGCACGCCGGCGCGCATGAAGCGCACCATCGGGCCGGCGGGCGAGCACAATGACGAAATCCTGCGCAGCCTCGGCTATTCCGACGCGGAAATCGCCGTGCTGCGCACCGCCGAAGTGATCTGAGGAACCGATCGATGAGCGAAGGAAAACTGCGGGTCGAACGCGACGGGCCGATCGGCCGCATGGTGCTGGACAACCCGGCGCGCCGCAACGCGATCAACGGCGAAATGTGGCGCGCGATTCCGAAGGCGGTGGCGCAGTTCGACGCCGACCCCGCGATCCGCTGCATCGTGCTGCGCGGCGAAGGCGACGAGGCCTTCGCGGCGGGCGCGGACATCTCCGAGTTCGAGCGGCGCCGCGCGGGCGAGGAAGAGATCCGGGAATACGACACGCTCATGGAGGCCGCGCACGGGGCGCTCGAGGCCTCGCCCAAGCCCGTCATCGCGCTCATTCACGGCTTTTGCATCGGCGGCGGCGTGGCCACCGCGCTGTCCTGCGACCTGCGTTACGCGAGCGCATCGAGCCGGTTCGCGATTCCCGCCGCGCGCCTCGGGCTCGGCTACGGCGTGCACGGCACCAACCGGCTGGTCGCCACCGTCGGCCACGCTTGCGCGCGGGAGATCATGTTCACCGCGCGCCGCTACGACGCCGAAGAAGCGCTCGCCATGGGGCTCGTCAACCGGGTGCTGCCCGACGCCGAGCTCGACGGGTACGTGCGCAAGATCGCGCTCGACCTCGCGGCGAATGCGCCGCTCACCATCGCCGCGTCCAAGAGCGTCATCAATTCGCTCGTCGAGGCGAAGGGCGACTTTGCGGCGGCCGAGGCGGCGATCGCGCGCTGCATGAAGAGCGAAGACTACGTCGAAGGGCGGCGCGCCTTCATGGACAAGCGAGTGCCGAAATTCAAGGGCAGGTGAGCGCGATGTTCCGTGCGCGGATGCTCGCCGTCATGCTGTGGGTGGCGGCCGCGGTGTGTCACGCGCAGCAGCCGGCGCCGCCGAAGGAACTGCCGACCGCGTGGGAAGTGCCGCCGGGCGATCCGCTCGAGCTGATGACCGCGGGCTACGCGAAGATCCTGTGCTCGGCGCTGTTCATCACCGGCCGCGATCTCGCCACCGCCGCGGACGAGGACGGGTTCTTCGTTTCCCCGCGCGCCGAACGCAGCATGGTCGTGAACACCGTCGTGGACCGGAACGCGCACGCCGTGCACCTGACGCTGCCCAACGGCGTGATCCGCAGCGCGCGGCTCTTCGGCGACCAGGGATGCGTCACGCTGCCGCGCGGGAAGGACTCGGTTTTCTTCACGCCGGTGAAGATCCGGTCCTCGCTCCCCGACGCGGCGACGCAACCGTGGCCGATGGGAGACCGGCTCCCGGATGCGCCGCTTCCGTCCGGGCTCGATGCGGCGAAGCTCGCCGCCGGCGTCGCCGCCGCGTTCGATCCTCCCGAGGCGCTCACCGCGGCGTTCCTGGTGGCATACAAGGGACGCATCGTCGCCGAGCGTTACCAGCGCGGGCTCGACGCAGCGACGCCGCTGCCGAGCTGGTCCATGGGCAAGAGCATCGCCGCGACGCTGATGGGCCAGCTCGTCCACGAGGGCGTGTACGACCTGTGGGCGCCGGCGCCGGTAGAGGAGTGGCAGCGCGCGCACGACCCGCGGCGCGCGATCCGCATCGCCGATCTGCTGCGGATGTCCAGCGGGCTGCGCTTCGTCGCGCCGCAGGACCCGGACTTCGATGCCTCCCGCGGCTACCCCGATCACCTCTATGTCTACACCGGCGCGATCGACGCCGTGCGCTGGGCGATCACGCGCCCGCCGCAGTGGCCGCCCAACACGGTCGGGCGCTATCGCAACTCCGATCCGCTGGTGATCAACTACCTGATCCGGAAAGCCGCGGCTGCGAGCAGCGAGGAATATCTCTCCTACCCGCAGCGGCATCTGTTCGACAGGCTCGGCATCCGGCACATGGTGCTGGAGACCGACCCGTACGGGAATTTCCTGATCCAGGGCTACGACTTCGGCAGCGGCCGCGACTGGCTGCGGCTGGCGTTGCTCTACATGCAGGACGGGGTGTGGAACGGCGAGCGCCTGCTGCCCGAAGGCTGGGCAGACTTCGTGCGCACGCCGGCCCCGGCGTGGTCGAAGCCGGTGTACGGCGCATTTTTCTGGCTCAACCGGACCAAGCGCTGGCCGGTGCCGGAGGACGCGTACTTCATGGCGGGCGCCGGCGGGCAGTACGCGATCCTCGTTCCGACGCACGATCTGGTGGTCGTGCGCCTCGGCCACTACAAGGGTTCGGAGGCCGGCGACAAGGCGCTGCGACGCGCGCTGGAACTTCTGATGGCAGCGGTGCCGCAGGTGCGCGCGCCCTGGCAGCCGCCGCCGGGCAAATGACGATCAGTAGAAGACGATGACACTTGCGGCGACGATCGCCGCCAGCACGAACGCGAGGAGCAGCCGCAGCCCGCGATCGCGCCACAACAGCGCGAACAGTCCCGGCGGCCGAGGAGTTCGGGTCAGCCGGGCGTGGTCGCGCTTGTCCGGATCGGTGAGGCGTTTGACCGCGGCGGAAGAATCGAAGATGCGCGACAGCCCGAGCCGGGTATTCGAATCGACGATGATGTTCAGCGCGCGCGCGCCCGGCGATCTCGTCGCGGCATCGGCTGCCGGGGCGGAATCGCCCCCCTTGGCGCCGATGCGCAGCGTCCTGGTTTTTTCCTCCGCCGCGGCCGGGGCCGCGGCGCCCGCTGCCGGCTTTCCCATCGGCGTCGTCGTGTCGTCGTCGGAGCGATGGCCGTCGAGCTCGCTCAGGCACGCGCGCAGATCGGCGGCGAGCTGGTGCGCGTCCTGGTAGCGTTCGTCGGCGTCCTTTTCCAGCGCCTTCGCCACCACGAGGTCGAGCATCGGCGGCACCTGGCGATTGATGCGGCTCGGCGGCGCGGGCCGCAAGTGCGATACGTTGTAGATGATCTCGCTCGGATCGTCGCCGGCGAAGAGCTTGGTGCCGGTGAGCATCTCGTACAGCACGGTGCCGAGCGAGAAGATGTCGGAGCGGTGATCGACGGGCCGCCCGGCCACCTGCTCCGGCGACATGTATCTCGGCGTGCCGAGCATGAGCCCGGTCTGCGTCTTCAGGTCCGAGGCGCGCATGCGCGCGATGCCGAAGTCCATGATCTTCACCCGCCCTCCGGCGACGATCATGATGTTGGGCGGCTTGATGTCCCGGTGCACCACGCCGCGGTCGTGGGCGAACGCCAGCGCGTCCGCGACCTGCTCGGCGATGCCGACCGCTTCGCGCACGCTGAAACGGTGCGTCGTGGCCTTGGTTCCCAGGTCGGTGCCTTCGAGCAGCTCCATCGCCATGTAGACCATCTCGTCTTCGCGGCCGACGTCGTAGATGGTGACGATGCCGGGATGGGCGAGCTTTCCCGCCGCTCTGGCCTCCTGGGTGAAGCGGGCCTCGTACTCCTTGCGCTCCTTGTCGTCCGCCGAAATGAAGATGGTCTTGATGGCGAGCGACCGGTCGAGCAGCGGGTCCTTCGCCTTGTACACGATGCCCATCGCGCCGCGTCCGAGTTCGCCGAGGATGCGGAAACGGCCGAGCTGGGTGATTTTTTTCGCGGCCATGGCGCGGGCTCTAGCGCGTCACCGCGTCCCGCAGGCGGCGCAGCAGTCCGCGCTCGTCGGCCGGCGTGAAGGCGTGCCGGACGGTCGCGGACCGGCCGGCCTCGAGATCGACGTTGACCCGGAACGGGGAATATCCCTTCCGTCGCACTTCGATCGTGTGCAGCCCCGGCTCGAGACGCAGCTCGCTCACCGGCGGGCTCTTGCCGCGCAATACGCCGTCGACGAAGACATCGCCGTCCGGGCGGATGTCGAACGCGACCGCCGTCGGCTGATCGGCGAAGACCGCGCGGCGGATGCCGTCGCGCGTCGCCGCCGCCGCGGCGACGAGAGCGATCATTGCGGCCGCGCCCACCGCGGCGAGTATCTTGCGGCGGCGGATCGCGGCCGCCGGGTCGGGCGCCAGAAGCTCGTGCGTGCGCACGTTGGCGTCGGTGAACACCCCCGCCGGGCGCAGGCCGGCCGCGCGCGCCGGCGCCGATTCCGCGAGGGCGTCGCGGAAGGAGCGCGAAACGAAAAGACGGGCGGCGCCCGCGAAGTGGGCGATGGCCGCCGCGGTCCCGATCGCGTCTCCGATCAGGCCCTGGTGGCCGGCGGCGTCCGGCGCGAGCCGGATGGCGCCGTGATTGACGGCGATCGCGAGCGGCACGCCCGCAGCCGCCACGCTCATGCAGCGCTGCGCGATGTTCAGCGCCGCGCCGGGATTGCCGAGCACCGCGACCGCGACGCCGTCCGGCGCGTCGAGAACGATGCGGATATCGGGTGAACACCCGAGGAGCGACACCGCGAGCGCGGCTTCGAGCTGCGCCCGCAGGCGCGCCTGTTCGGCCACGGGCCGGCGCACGAACTCCGTGATCCTCGCGAACACGACGCTCGCCAGCGCAGGCAGGGTGCTTGGTTCGTTCACAGCGACGGGGAAGGGCGGAAGAGCCCGAATTCTACACGTTGGATATGACCGCAGCTTGGACGAAGGCGCGCCTACTGGCGGACATCCGCCGCCACCTGCATGCGCACGATCGCGTCCGGTTCGGCCACGTAGCCGTCGCCGGCGGGGTCCCCTTTCCTGATCCGGTCCACGAATTTCATTCCGTCCACGACCTTGCCCAGCACCGTGTACTGGCCGGTGAGTCCCGGCGCGCTGTCGAAGCAGATGAAGAATTGCGAGTCCGCGCTGTTGGGATCGCCCGCCCGCGCCATGCCGACGGTGCCGCGCTCGAAAGGCTCGTCGGAGAATTCCGCGCGCAGCTTCACCCCCGATCCCCCGAAGCCGGTTGCCGTCGGATCGCCGGTCTGCGCCATGAAGCCGTCGAGCACGCGAAAGAACTTGAGGCCGTCGTAGAAGTGCGCGCGCACCAGCTTCTTGATGCGGGCCACGTGCGCCGGCGCGAGGTCGGGGCGAAGCTCGATCACGACCCGCCCGTCCTTGAGATCGAGGTACAGCGTGTTTTCGGGGTCGGGTGTGCGCCCGCACGCGCAGAGCAGCAACATCGCCAACACGGATAGGACTCGCGCCGCGTTCCTCAATTTCGATATCCTTCCTCTTCGATGCACGAGACGGCAGTGTAGCCGACGACCTCATGGCGGGCTGCGGCGCATCGCCCGCGTCGCAGGTGGGGACAGAACGCGCGGCTGAAGCGCCGCCGGAGTTGACCGCTGCCGCGGGGCGGGCTATAAGCAGGCCCGGTCACTTGGGCTTCGTGCGCGAAGCGCGTCGCAGGCAAGGAGATGCCGATGTCGAACCGGAGCGTCGCACCGTCCGCCAGGCTTTCCGGCAGCCTGTTTCTCGCCGCGCCGATGCTGGCTGCGCTGATCTATCCCGTGTGCCTCTCGGCCCTGTTCAACAGCGGCCGGGTGCTTCTCGCCGGCGGCGGCATCCGCGGCGCCGTTCTGGTCGCGGGCTCGCTGCTCCTGGTGTTCGCGGTGCCGGCGCTCGGTCTGTACGCGTCGATCCGGCTGGGCGCGATCGAGCATCCGACGGTCGGGCAGGCGCGCGCCCGCGCCTTTGCGCATCTCGCCTACGCTTGTCCGCCGTTGTTCACGCTGATCGGCGTGCTGCTGTACATCGCGGGCCTGTCCGGAGAGCTGGTGGTGTGGTCCGCGATCTGGATTCCGGTGCTGGCGTTCGTGTTCTGGAGCGCGGGCAACGGCGCGCCGGCATCCTCCGCGACCCGCGCGCCGGACCGGCTGCGCTTCCTGCACGGCGTGTCTGCGGCGACCCTGCTCGCGATTTTCCTGGTGTGGCACATCTCCAATCACGTGCTGGGATTCTGGAGCGCGGAGCTGCATCAGGCGGCGATGAAATTCCTGCGCACCTGGTACCGGAGCGCGGCAGTGGAACCGATCCTCGTCGCGCTGATGGTGTTTCAGATCGGCAGCGGCGTCGTGCTCCTTCGCGGCAGGCTCTCGCAGCCGTCGGATCTGTACGCATCGCTGCAGACCGCCGCCGGCGCCTATCTGGCGATCTTCATCACTTCGCACCTGAACGCCGTCTTTCCGCTCGGGCGCTGGGAGATGGGCATCGACACCGATTTCTTCTTCGCCTCCGGCGGACCGGCGGGGCTGCTCGCGGACGCCTGGAACGTGCGGCTCATCCCGCATTACAGCCTCGCGGTGTGGTCGCTGTTCACCCACGCGGCGTGCGGGCTGAGGTCGGTGCTGCTCGCGCACTCGACGAACAAGGCCACCGCGGACCGGATCGCCGGATCGTTGAGCGCGCTGGGCGCCGTTATCGCGGCGATCATCACGGCCGCGCTGTGCCGGGTGCATATCGGCTGAGCGCGCAGTGCGGGCGGCGCCCGCGCCGCGACCGCGTGTTACGCGGCTTTCGCCGCCGGCGGGTGTTGCCTGCGTCGGGCATCCGCGAGCCGGCGCAGGATCTCCGCCGTCGCCGCGTCGGCGGGGAAGAAAGTCTCCAAGGCGAGTTCCGACAACGTGATGTCGAGCGGCGTGCCGAAGATCGTCGTCGTGCTGATGAAGGCGAGGATGCCGTGCTCCGTGACGAGCCTGAACGGCACGACCACGCCGCCGTACTCCCGATCGGTTCCGGACTCGCCCGGCCCGCCGCCGGGCGCCGGGTAGCCGCGCAGTTCCTCCAGCAGCCCCACGAGCACGGGATCGGCGGTGAGGTCGATCTGATGGCGCAGCCGCTCGAACAGGTGCGCGCGCCACTGCGCCAGGTTTGCGATGCGCGGCGCGAGCCCGGCTGGGTGCAGGCTCAGGCGCAGGACATTGACCGGCGGCTGCAGCAACGCAGGCTCGACTCCCGCGAGCAACGGCGCGACCGCGTTGTTGGAGGCAACGAGCGTCCAGTGGCGATCGATCGCGAGAGCCGGGTGCGGCTCGTGTCCCGCGAGCAGCAGGTCGATCGCCTCGCGCGCGAGGTGTAGCGCCGGATCCGCGAGCGGTCGCTCCGGGAAAACTGGCGCGTATCCCGCCGCGACCAACAGCACGTTGCGCTCGCGCAAGGGGATCTCGAGCCGCTCGGCAAGATGCAGGATCATCTCCCGGCTCGGCGTGGAGCGGCCCGTTTCGATGAAGCTCACGTGCCGGGTCGAGATCTCCGCTTCGCAGGCGAGGTCGAGCTGGCTCAAGCGGCGGCGCTGGCGCCACTCGCGCAGAAGATCTCCCACCGGTCGCATCATGTCGTTCATGGCTCGATGATAGCCCAGGCGCGCGACCGTTTCCCATTACCCGACAGGTAATCGACGCGAGACGAAGGGCCGCGCAATCATGCGCACAGGCACGGCGAACCGCCCGCATGGGCGCAGCAGCCGGATGCCGCAAACCATTACCAAAGGAGCTTGCCATGTCCACAACTCGCGTTTCGACTTTCCTGCGCCGGGTCCTGCTCGCCGATGCGGCGACCAGCGCCGCGATGGGCGTGCTGCTGCTGTCCGCGGCCGCGACGCTTGCGGCGCTGCTGCGACTGCCGGAGATGCTGCTGTACGGCGCGGGGATCGTCCTCCTGCCCTACGCCGCGCTGGTCGGCTACTTCGGGCTGCGCGAAACGCTTCCCCGGCCGTTCGTCTGGGCGGTCATCGTCGCCAACGCGCTGTGGGCGGCAGACAGCATTGCGCTGCTGCTCGGCGGATGGGTCGCGCCAAACGCGCTCGGCGAGGCCTTCGTCGTCGCGCAGGCGGTGGTCGTGGCGCTGTTCGCGGAGCTGCAATACCTCGGCCTGCGCAAGTCGGCGATTCCGGCTATCGCATGAAACGCGGCCCGATCGGTCTATGCCCGTTTCACGCACGTCCGGCGAGGCGGATCGAGGTTTCGCCTCGCCGGCGCTTCCGGTCGCTCGGGCGACGCGGCAGCATGTCGTCGGACTTCAGTCGCGACGGCTCGACTGTCGGGCGTCCAGCACTCTTTCCAGCGCGACGCCGCGCACGTCCATCTCGTATTCGAGTCCCTCGATCGGCGGGCGGCAATAGTGCCAGGTGAGCCCGGCGCCATTGCCCGTGCGCGGCAGGATCTCGCGGGCGAGCACCGAATGAATGTCGTGCACCGTGTACACCTGCACCGCAGTGGCGTCGCGCCAGGCGGCGCCGAGGCCGGCCAGCCGGTCATCCATCTTGTCGAGCACGAAGTGCGCCTTCTGCTCGATGGCGGTCGCGGACACGTCGCCGTGCGCGACGACGTCGTCGGGAAACTTGCCGCCGTCCGGCCACTCTCCGCTTCCGGCCACGACGAAGCCGGACGCGGCGGCGGATGCGCGCACGGTGTAGGAAAATGCATAGAAGCAGGGTTCGGCGGGCGGGGAGATCCGCGGCGCGACGTTGGAGCGTGCCACCGGGTTTACGCCGTCGCGGAACAGGCTCCAGCGTTTCAGCACCTCGACATAGCCTTCGTTGAACGCCTTGAAGCCGGCCACGGAGAGCGGCGCGGGCGAGCGCAATTCCGCCGCGCACAGCGCGGTGCGGGGGCGGCCGAGGGCCGCCAGATGCGCCTCGATCGCGGCAAAGCCCTGCGCCATCGGGACCGGCCGCGCGAAGCGCGCTCGCTCGATCGCGTGGTCCGGCAGCGCCTTCACGCCTCGCGAAAAGGGAAACCCGCCCTTGAGAAAGGCGTAGCCCCCGTCGGGAAAGGCAATGAGCTGTGTCACGTCGCCTGCGTTTCGTGCCGCCGTCCGCAACTGTACCCCAATTGCTTCCACCCGGCGTCCGTAGCGCGGCAGCGCTAGACTTGCGCATCCGGACCCGGGTCGCGTTACGCCGCCGTGGCGGGCGTCTCGCCGCGGGCGGAAGAATGACGTGCGTGCGCTTGGAAGATGACCGAATCTGGATGCGGCGAACGGGTGCAGCGAGTGCGCTGATCCTCTCCGCGCTGCTTGCCTGCTCCGTGCTGGCCGCGGAGACCGGCGATGGCGGCTTGTTCAGCAAGGCGCAGGCGGAACGGGGCGAAGCGCTGTACGGGCAGTATTGCGCGACCTGCCACGGTGCGCGGCTGCAGGGTAATCCCGCGGCTCCGCTCACCGGCGAGGCGTTCCGCTCCCGCTGGGAGGATGGGCAGCACACGCTCGACGACCTGTTCTACATCGTCCGCAGCCTGATGCCCAACAACGCGCCGGGATCGCTCACCAAGGCGCAATATGCGGATGTCGTGGCGTACATTCTGGAGGTCAACGGCTATCCGGCGGGCGGCGCGGAGCTGCTTCCCGACGCCGCCGCGATGAAGGCGGTTACTTTGCGACCGCATTGAGCGGTATTCGATCAGAAGCTCGTGATGGGCGATGCAATGCTCGGTTGTCGCTTCCTCGCCGCATGATTTCCGGCGCGAGGAGGTTTTGATTTTTCGTTCCCTCTCCGCCCGCTCGCGGGGGAGAGGTTCCGCCGACCCGGTAGTGGCGGAGCCACCGTGGTGCGGGAGGCGGAACATGGCGCGCTGCCCGCAATCGGCCGACTTCGTTCGGTACCATGTCCGCGCGCCGGGGTGAGGTGGGCGGGGAGAGGTGGGATGAGCCGGGAGGAGAAAATGACCAGATCCATTGCAGTTGTCGCGGCGGGAATACTGCTGGCGGCCTTCGCGCGCGCGCAGGCGCAAACCGGCCCCACGCAGGAAGAACTGAACCAGGCGGCGCGCAGCACCGAGTGGCTGCTGCCGAACCACGACTACGCCGGCGTGCGCTACGTGGACCTGAAGGAGATCACGCCTTCCAACGCCGCCTCGCTGCGGCCGGTGTGCATGTTCCAGGGCGCGGACCTCAACCGCGCGTTGAACAATCCGATCGTCTATCGCGGCGTGATGTACGTCACCACGCTCTACTCGACGGTCGCGATGGATCCGACGACCTGCCGTATCAAGTGGCGCCACGAATGGAAGCCGAAGGCGAAGGAAGCCAACGCCTCGATCAAGAACCGCGGCGTCGCGATCAAGGACGGCAAGCTGGTGCGCGGCACCCAGGACGGCTGGCTGTTCGCACTCGACGCCGAGACCGGCAAGCCGCTCTGGGAAGTGAAGGCGGCCAATGCGGAAAAATTCGAGGCGCTCTCCGTCAATCCGCTGATCTACGAAGATCTCGTCGTCATCGGGCCGTCGGGCTCCGAGTTCGGCATCAAGGGCTGGATCGGTGCCTTCAGGCTCGAGAACGGCGAGCCGGTGTGGAAGTTCAACACCATTCCCGACGACGGCGAGCCCGGGGCGGAAACCTGGGGTGCGGCGGACTCGCGGCTGAAGGGCGGCGGCGGAATCTGGACCACGCCCGCGCTGGACGTTGCCAAGGGCCATCTCTATGTCGCAGTGGGCAATCCTGCGCCCGACCTGTTCGGCGGCCAGCGCCCCGGCACCAATCTCTATACCAATTCATTGGTGGTGCTCGACGTGCGCACCGGCAAGCTGCTGTGGCACAACCAGACGGTTCCGCACGACACGCACGACTGGGACATGCCGGTCGCAAGCCCGCTGTTCACCGCGGCGGTCGGCGGTGCGACGCGCGAGGTCGTGACCCTCGGCGCGAAGGACGGGCTGCTGCGGCTCGTGGACCGCAACAGCCGGGAACAGCTCTATTCGGTGCCTGTCACCACCCGCAGCAACGCGGACATCGGTCCCACCGAGCAGGGCGTCCACACCTGTCCCGGGATGGCCGGCGGCGTGGAGTGGAGCACGCCCGCCTACGACCCGAAACTGGACCTGATGGTGGTGCCCGCGGTGGACTGGTGCGGCGTGTACAAGAAGGACGACGAGGCGCGCTTCATTGCCGGCCAGCAGTTCCTCGGCGGCTCTTTCACCTGGGACCCGGTGGAGAAGTCGCGCGGCTGGCTTACCGCGGTCAAGGCCTCGACCGGCGACGTGCAGTGGAAGTACCAATCGCAGCGCCCGATGCTCGCCGCCGTGACCGCGACCTCGGGCGACGTGCTCTTCACCGGCGAGTTGACCGGCGACTTTCTGGTGCTCGATGCGAGGAACGGCAACGTCGTCTATCGATTCAACGGCGGCGGGACGATCGTCGGCGGCGTGATCAGCTACGCCGTCAAGGGCAAGCAGTACGTCGCGGTCGTCTCCGGAATGGCGGCGGGATTCTGGCAGGCGCAGCCGGGCGCGATGACGGTGACGGTGTTCGCGCTGCCGTGAAAGATTGAGTGACGGCGTGGGACGTATGCTATTCGGAAATGACGGCGCGGGTCATCCAATTCATCCAGGCTTGATCCGGTGCGTCCTCCGAAGTCTGGTTTATTCGTGCCAGTCACTACATGTTCGCCCTTTACGGGCAGTGGGCTTTCGGTTGGCGATCTGTCTGCGGGAGTGGTAGCCTTTGACGCGCGAATCTGACGGGAATGACGCACATGGAAAAGCCGTATTACGTGCATGCCGTTTGGGACGAAGAAGCAAAGGTCTGGGTCGCGTCGAGTGAGGACGTGCCAGGTCTGGCAACCGAAGCCGAGACAGCGGAAGCGCTCGTCGAGAAACTCAAGACGCTCATTCCTGAACTGTTGTCGCTCAATGGGTGCACCGACACGAAGCCCATAGCCTTCGAATTGCTTACTCGGCGTTTCGAACTTGCGGCGTGACGCGGAGCTTCACGCCCGAGCTAAAGCATCTCTTACTTGCGGCTGGCTGCCGATTTGTCCGATCCGGCAAGGGAGATCACGAAATCTGGTATAGCCCGATCACCCAAGTGCACTTTGTCGTCGATAGCAAAATCAAGTCTCGCCATACTGCAAACGCAGTGCTCAAACAGGCAGGTCTGCCCAAGCATTTTTGACCGCTTCGCCTTGACCAAGGGGAACGAAGGTCGTGAGACTCAAGAATGTCCATCCTGCCAAATTCCCGATGGAGAAATTCCTCGAGCCGAGGGGGCCGAGTCAGAACGCGCTTGCACGGGCGATCGGGCTTCCCCCCGTGTCGCGTCAACGAGATCGTGCAGGGCAAGCGTTCCATCACTGCGGATACGACTCTGCGACTTGCGAAGGATCTTCGACATCCGAGAGTTTTTGGCTTGACGACCGTATTCTCATTACTTCTCGCAATAGCGGGCGGCATGAGCATTTGGGGCGCGTTTTTCTTCGAGCGCGTCAAGAAGGTTGGTAGCGTGGCGGGACTGGGAACGGGCTGTATAAGCGGCATATAAGTAAGCCCAATGGGTTAAGCCTATACTTTCTGATTCAGATTATTGCTGGACATTGCAATCCGCTCTCATTCGATTCAGGGCGAGCACAGGGCCCAAGACTGGGGAATCAGGAGTGAGGGAAAGCTCCGGAAACCGGGTTACCTCAGCGTAACCCTAAAGCGCTGTGAACTCGGAGGTGATGACCTTCTCAAGTTGATTCGCACAGGGATGCAGACCTGCTACCTGGGTGAGCGAACTCAGGAATTCCCACGGGGATTTGGCTGCGACATATGCCCCGCGCGCGATCTTCGAGCAAAGAGCCATGCACGTTGGATTGAGGCGAGCTCATGACGTACTCGGTGAAAGAAATTTTCTACACCCTCCAAGGCGAGGGCGCCAACACCGGCAGGGCTGCCGTATTCTGCCGATTCGCCGGTTGCAATTTGTGGTCTGGCATCGAAAGCGATCGCTCGTCGGCCGTCTGTAAGTTCTGCGACACCGACTTCGTCGGCACCGACGGCACTCTGGGAGGCAAATTCCAGACCTCGGAGACCCTGGGCGAGGCGATTGCCAGACTATGGCCTCGCGAGACCAAGGACGGGCGTTTCGTCGTGCTGACGGGAGGCGAACCGCTGCTGCAGGTCAACGCAGCACTCATCGCGGCTCTTCACGACCTCGGCTTTCGCGTAGCAATCGAGACGAACGGCACGCTGGATCCGCCGAAGGGGCTCGATTGGATCTGTGTCAGCCCGAAGGCCGGCGCGTCGCTCCGGGTAACGCAGGGAGACGAAATCAAGGTCGTAATCCCGCAACCCGGACTCGATCTGTTCTATCTTTCGACCCTGCCGTTCGCGCATCGCTTCGTTCAGCCGATGGACGGACCGCATCTTGCGGAGAATGCGCGACTCGCGGTGGATTGGTGTCTGCAAAACCCCCAATGGCGCCTGAGCCTTCAGACCCACAAGATGATAGGCATTCGATGATCCTGGAACTCAGCCAGGAGTTCTACTTCGAGGCCTCGCACACTCTCGCCCGGGATCACGACGCCGGGTCGAGCCGCCGGATTCACGGCCACACCTATCACGCCGAAGTAACGGTGCGTGGCGAGCAGGATCGCCGTACTGGCATGGTCGTCGACCTTTCCGTTCTCCGGGAACGGATCGACGCGGTAAGAGGAATGCTCGATCACCGCTTACTCGACGAAGTCGATGATCTCGGAATCCCGACGCTGGAAAACCTGTCGATGTTCATCGCGCGGCATCTTCGCGCGTTGGAGCCGCGCGTCGTGGCCGTCAAGGTGTGGCGAGAAGCGAGCGGGGATAGTTGTCTGTTGCGACTTCCGGAGGAGCGCGCGTAAGGCCGAAGACCGCCGGGGAGCACCGGCGCCTCCCGAGCAGCCTTCGCTTCCGACGCGATTCGGCAGTTCGTCGCGAAGATGCAGGGAGAACAGATCCGCGGGCGGATTCGGCCGGGTTCCGGCTCCGTTTCAGTGGCGATGCTTTCGCGCGCCCCTCAGAAAGAGAATCGTATTGAACTATTGCGCCCGTCGCCCCATCTCAGGAAAAACACGTCTTATTCATTTCGGAGTGCAACCCATGCTACGCAAGACATTGTTCGCCCTGACGATGGCGGTCTTGTTCTCGCTCGCCGGCGGGAACGCCTTTGCCGCGGAGCCGACGCTTCACCAGGTATACCAGGCCGCCGAGACTGGCGACTACCGGGCGGCGCAGGCGATGATGGACCAGGTGTTGCGCGATCATCCGAACAGCGCCAAGGCGCATTTCGTCGAGGCCGAGCTGCTGGCGAAGCAAGGTCGTCTCGCGGAAGCTCGCGGCGAGCTCGAAACGGCGCAGCGGCTTGCACCCGGACTGCCTTTCGCGAAGCCGGAAGCGGTACGGGAACTGCATGCACGCCTGTCCTCGCCGCAGGGCTGGGGACAGAGCGGCGCACACAATCCCCTCGCGTCCGTGGGTTCGTGGTCGCCGTGGGGAATGTTGCTGCTCATCGTCGGGCTGGTCGCGTTGTTCGCCTTCGCGGTCCGCGCGATGCGGCAGCGGGCGGTCGGGCCGGCGCAGGGCGCCATGGTTCCGAACTATGGCGGGGGCGTTAATCCGGCACAGCCTTACGGCGCGACTCCCATGGCTCCGACCGGCGGCGTGGGCTCGGCACTACTCGGCGGCCTGGCGACCGGTGCCGCGCTGGGCGCGGGCATGGTGGCGGGCGAGGCGCTGATGCATCGCGTGCTCGACGGCCGTCATTCGGACGGCGTCGCGCCCGCAGCGGACAACGGTTCCTGGGCCGATTCCCAGCCCGACTTCGGCATGGGCGGCAATGACTTCGGCGTCGCCGATGCCGGGTCGTGGGACGATGGTTCGAGCTTGGGCGGCGGGGACGACTGGAGCTGAGCATGTCGCGCGTCTCGCGGCATTGCGCGCGGTAAGCTGCCGGGCGAACTTGGTTCGCCTCAGCACACCCTGCAGCTCGGCCAGAAGGGGCGCGCTGGTAAACAGTTCAAATTGCCCAGACTGCGCTGCGTCGACAAGTTTTGCCGGGGCGCCGCTCCACAGAAGTCCGGAAAGGACAGTGTTGGTGTCAAGCACCAGCCGCACGGCGCGATTCGACCCGGTAGGCGTCGATTTCGGCTTGGATCTCTTCGGCGGTCATTGGAGGCAAGGGGTTTGTTGCAAGCTTTCCACGCGCAGCCACAAGGCGCTCGATCCGCTGGGTGCGCAGTGCTTCGCGCAGCAACTGCTCCAATTGCTCCGGCGTCAGCAGCCCCGCCCGCTGTGCTTCCTTGGCCAGCGCATCGGGCAGCTCGATCTTTACAGTGGTCACGGCGTGCACTCGTGAACGATACGCAATCGATGATAACGGAGCGGGAAGCCTGATAGCAACAGACAGACAACGCGGACCGATGGTGGACCGATGAGGTCTGGCTTGGCTAATTGGTCACTAGCAGGCCAGCCAAGGTGTCCGTATCAGCTCACAGCCGGCACCACGTCGGTGAAGCAGAAGCCGTCGCGCGTCAGCGTTTCGCCGATCCGGATCGGAACTTCGCGAGCGAACATCGGGCCGGCGAAGCAGAAGGTGTGAAACTCCCCGCGTTCGCCGCAGGGATCGACCGTCGCGGGCAGATCCGACAGCAGTGTCTCGTCGAACGCGCGTCCCGCGAAACTCTCCGGCAGTTGCTTGGGGTCCACGCAGGTGATCACCGCGCGCAGGCCGGCGCTCAACATCCGGCGAGCGAGGGCGGGCGTGTCGGCGGGCGAGCACCAGAGCGGAAACAGCGGCTCGATGCCGGTGTTGGACAGCATGCGGATGCGATAGTCCCGGATGTCCTTGAGGAACAGATCGCCGAAAGCCGCGTGCGTGATGTCCTGGCTGCGGGCGCGAGTGACCGCCGCGCGCATGCGTTCTTCGTACTCGGCGTTGGAGCAGGGATACGGCAGGGGAACCGACCACAGCGGCAGGCCGGCGGCCGCGGCTTGCGCCTCGACGAGCTCGCGGCGAACCGCGTGCATCGCAACCCGGTCGGCCGCTTCGTTGAACGTCGTCAGCAAGCCGACGACTTCGATATCGGGTTGCCGGCGCAGGACATGCAGCGCCCAGGCGCTGTCCTTCCCCGAGCTCCAGGAGAGCAGCGCGCGGTGTGACGTCATGCGGGCACCGCGCAAGCCCGTCTTATCGGGGCGATCATCGAATCACTTGCGCCACCGGCGCCAGTCAAGGGTGCTGCCATTGTTTCTGTCGCTACGATCAGGCGCGGCTGAACCTCTGCCTGAAAAACCGAAATGTTTTGGCGGCGCCTGGATACGCGCCTGCAAGGAATGCGCTGGATCGTTCGAGCGCCGATGTAGCCGGTCCGTCGTAACCCGTCCAACGGTACTCGTCAGATCTCCTGAATTTCTCCTCTTGAAGTTTCCGTGTTCCAGGCAAAGGCCCACTCATTCGAGGAAAACCGGAAGGTGACGTTCGACAAGAGCACCGGCCCCAAGGGCGATCGGGCGTCCGACATTCGCCCCGCGTAAACCGGACGAATGCAGGGCCCTGGACCGCGGAATCGGGACTGAGCGAAAAAAGATCGGGAAACCGGGCTTCTTTCTTTCGACACGGCGGCTGTGACGAGTCGTTGTTCTTTCTGTGACGCGGCGCGGGGTGTTCTCCGCATGCAATCCCGACTTCCGAGTCCCCGGCATTGTCAGTCTTTGCCTTCAGGGTTTTGCCGCATTCCAGCTTGCGAGGTCGGCGGAATTCACGCTGAAGTCCTGGTTCTTTTGCGCCGCGGGTCTCCCGATTTCGATGTGAATTCGCTGGAAGGCATCGGCCAGTTTGAAGCTGATCTTTGCCAGGTTCTCCGGGTTGGATTTGATCTGCGCTGCGTTCTCGGTGACGACGACGTTGCGGCAGACCAGCTCGACGTAGATTTTCGCCGCCAGGTCCCGCAACGGATCACTGGGGAGAACAGGGGGTGGAGCAGAGGCGGGCGCGGCCATGGGGTTTCCATCGGGCGGAAAGGAACTCCATGCTACGCCTACAACGGCTGTGACGGCGCAACGATCGTGAAAACACGCTCGCCTTGTGCGCGCAGTTCCCGCGCCATGCCGGAATGATCGGACAGAAGAGCGAATCGGTGCCGCGCTTGTAACAATGCCGGAATGCCGACATCGCGCCCGACCGCGATCGTTCCGGTCGTCTCTTACCAGCACTATCCGCCCGAAAAACTCATCCGCGTGGTCCGTATCGATCCGGCGCACTTCCGGCGCCGTGCCCGTTTGCATCTCCGTTTCTCCGACGGCTTGGCCGGCCCCGTTAGATGCGCCCCGCCTCGTAGACGGTCTCGTAGCGGCCGGGATCGGCGCGATCCAGGAGCGGGAGGATGCGCTCCCGGTGCGCGCGGAAAGCGTCGCTCTCCATGAAGCGCCGGAAGTCCTCCGCCGTCTCGAATACGCTCACCAGCACCGCCTTGCCGCCATCATCCGCACGATAGAGACGGCTGCCCCGAAATCCCGGCAGATCGGCGGACAGGCCGGGCAGCGCCGCGGTCTGCAGCGCGATGAATTCCTCGAGCGCGCCGGGTTTCGGCGTGAAAGTGTTGACCACCACGATCGGGCGTGTCGATGCGCCGCCAACGCGGCGAACGGTCGAAGTCGTCCCGTTCATGCCGCCTCCTGTCCATACGTTTCGGCAAGCCGCGCATCGCGCAGCGCCCTCGCCCACCACTTCAGTTGCGCCAGCAGTGCGGCCATCGCCTTCTCTGCGGGCGCGGGGCGAAGGAGCTGACCCTGCGCATCGAATTGCTTCGAGGCATACGCGAAGCTCACGGTGTCCCGGATCGTCACGGTGTGCAGTTCCGCGAATACCAGCCGCAATTGTTCCACCGCCCGCAGCCCGCCGGAAATTCCGCCATAGGACACGAAGGCCACCGGCTTGGCTCGCCACTCTTCGTAGACCGAGTCGATGAGGAACTTGAGCGCCGCCGGGTAACCGTGGTTGTACTCCGGCGTGACGACGATGAAAGCGTCGGCGCGACCGATCCGCTGCCGTAGCGCATACGTCTCGGCTGCGGATACCTCGCGCCGATGCCGGCCGGGCAGGGCGAGCGCCGCGGGGTCGATCGTGTCCGCCGCGAAATCGTTCGTTCGGGCGATCTGGTTGCCGACCCAATGCGCGACCGTATCGCAAAAGCGTCCCTCCCGGGCGCTGCCGAGGATGACCGCCACATTCAACCTGGTATTCATCGGTGAAAAGCTCCTTTTTGCGGATTGACGGCGACAACTCTAAAACCTAAAGTAAAGTTGAGGTCAAGAGGAGGCGACATGGCCAGGACGATCGATCCCTGCCACATGGGAAAAGAGCTCACCGTGGGCGAGGTCGCGGCGCGCAGCGGCGTCGCAGTGTCCACGATTCACTTCTACGAGTCCAAGGGGCTGATCGGCAGCCGGCGCAACCGGGGCAACCAGCGGCGTTACACCCGCGACGTTCTCCGGCGCGTGGCGGTGATCAAGGTGGCGCAGCGCCTCGGTATTCCGCTGGCGTCGATCCGGGAGGCGTTCGCGACCCTTCCCGATCGGCGCACGCCGACGGCGACGGATTGGAGCAAGCTCTCGGCCGCGTGGAAGAAGGATCTGAGCGAGCGGATCGAGAAACTCACCCGGCTGCGCGACAGCCTCAACCAATGCATCGGCTGCGGCTGTCTTTCGCTGAGGGCGTGCCCGCTGCGCAACCCGATGGACGCGCTTTCCGGGGAAGGCCCGGGTCCGCGGCTGCTCGATCCGTCGTGACTGGAAGCGGGCGGCTGATTCAGGCCGCTTGCATCGGGAAATCGGTTCGCGCCTTGCGCCGAACGAACGGCACGAAGCGAACCGCGCGCGAAATCTCAGCGACGCTGGCCGCCGATCGCTCTGACCAGCTCCAGAAGTTCCGCGCGCATCTCGTCTTCGGTCAGCGCCGGCTTCCAGCAGCTTCCCGTCTCCGGTTCGGGGCATATTCTCCGATTGGATCTGAGGTGACTCAGAAAATTGATGTCCAGGGAAGCGCCCGCGCAAAGCACGTAGGGTCGAGTCGGGTCCTTGCGGCGCTTGCAGGGCCCGGTCGTATCGTCGTAGAAGAGCTCGTATTGGCCGCTGGTCGTCGTTAAGTCGTCCCTGGAATACGCTTGCAGATCCCTTCTCACGCTCAGAATGCTCAGGGCCAACTGATGTAACGACATCTGCGCGATTGCCGCGCGATCGTCGTCGAGATCCTGCGCTCCCTGCGCCCAGGCGGGAACAGGCAGGCATAACGCCGATCCCGCACAGGAGAGCGGCAACAGGACTCTCAGCAGGCCGATAAACATCCGTGCGCGATTCACAGGATCCTGTCGCCGAATTTCCGGATGGCCGATTCCGAGAGGCTCAACCCCAGTCCGGGCGCCTCGTTCAGCGTCAACCAGCCGCCGGCGATTTTCGGGGGATTCTCGAACAGTTCCGCCTGCAGCGGATCCCGCTCCGGATCGGTGAACGATTCGACGATGCAACCGGCGGGGCTTGCGGCAACGAGATGCGCGTGGATGAAGCAGTCGTGATGCGGCGCGATCTGGACGTGATTCAGCTCGCACAGTCCGGACAGTTTGCGCCCCTCGGTGAAGCCGCCGAACATCGTGCAGTCGAACTGCAGGATCTGGATCGCCTGCTCTTCGAGCAGGGATCGGCAGCCGTAAGCGGTCAGCTCGCTCTCCCCCGCCGACAACGGAATGCGGGTCTTCTGCGCGAGCAGCTTGAGCTCGCGGCGGTCGTCCGCCCATCGCACCGGCTCCTCCAGCCAGCGCGGCCGCAGCGGTTCCAGCAGGCGGGCGCCTTCTATCGCCGTGGGAAGATCCCAGCCGCGATTGACATCGACCATGAGATCCTTGTCCTCGCCGATGACTTCCCGCACCACCTCCAAGCGCTCGATGTCTTCGGCCAGAGGCAGGCCGCCGGCCTTGGCCTTGAACCCGGTATGCCCCTGCGCCTTGAGCTTTTCCATTTCCTCGCGCAACTCCGAGAGGTCCTTGCCGTCGCGGTAGTAGGCGCAGGTGACGTAGCAAGGCACCCGATCGCGGTACCCGCCGAACAAGCGGTACAGGGGCAGGCCGGCCGCCTTCCCCACGATGTCCCAGCAGGCGAGGTCGAGCGCGGAAGCGACTCGAATCAGGGGCTCGCGCCCCCAACCCTTTTCGTAGGCGAGCCTTTGCGAGGTCAGCGCGAAGAGCTTCTGGTACAGGCGCTCCGGCGCCAGGGCGTCGGCGCCGAGAACCAGTTCCGAGATGCCGCCGCGAAGCACCTGCGCTGCAGGCTCCGCCGAGGCGTAGCTGGTCGCCATTCCGAAGCCTTCGATCCCGGAGTCGGTTCGCATCCGGACGAGGATCTCGTTGGCCCGGGGAACGATGAAGTTGCTCACCCAATGGGGCCGGCCGGTATCGGGGGCGCGGAGAAGAAACGCCTCGAGATGCGTGATCTTCAAGTTGGCGAGTGGTGCCTGGTCATGAGGCGCAAGCGCGCCAAGGCGTCCCCGATGAGCGCGATCTAGTCTCGTTCCGCAGGACGGGAAAATAGCATAGCAGCCACGCGCCCGAAAAACTCGTCCGCACGGTCCGCGTCGATCCAGCGCACCACCAGCACCATGCGGTGCTCGGGCTCGATCCAGGTGAAGTTGCCGCCGGCGC